>JASHUC010000297.1 GCA_030040235.1 Gammaproteobacteria bacterium
CCGCCGCGGCACCGGCAGCGGCAGGCGCCGCTGCGCCTTCGACCGGCACCGCAGCCGCTTCGGCCGCAACGGCCTCCGGCTCCTCGGCGCGCGGGCTGTGGATCGAGACGATCGGACGGTTCTTGCCGTGCACCAGGTCCGTGATCACGACCCCGGCAGGCAGAGGAACGTCTGCGAGGAACTTCGTGTCGTTGAGATTCATCTCGGCGAGATCCAGCTCGAGAAACTCCGGCAGATCCTTCGGCAGGCATGCAACTTCGACGTCCGTTTGCATGTGCGAGACGATGCCGCCCTGGGTCTTCACGCCGGGCGCCACGGTCTCGTTGCGGAAATGGATCGGCAGGCGAATGCGGATCTTCTCGCTCTCGACCACACGCTGCAGGTCCACGTGCACCACGACGTTGCGCGCCGGATGCATCTGCACGTCCTTGATGATCGCCTCCTGGGCCTGGCCGTCGATCTTGACCTGCACGATCGAGGAATAGAACTTCTCGCTTCCGATCATGGTGAGCAGATTCTGCTGATCGAGAACGAGCGCCTGCGGCGGCTGTCCGCCGCCGTAGAGAATGGCGGGGACCTTGCCGCTGTGGCGCAGGCGGCGGCTCGCACCTTTGCCTGGCTTCTCGCGGCGGTCAGCGCCGAATGTGAATGACACACGCATGTTTGCTCCTTGATTCACTTCGTTCCTGCCGTCCCGCGACCAGGACGGCCACTCATCAACCCTGGCTTTGACTGCTCCTCAATCGACATACAGCGAGCTCACCGACTCCTCGTCGCGAATCCGCCGAATCGTCTCGGCGAGCAGCGCCGCCACCGAGAGCTGGCGAATGCGCCCGCAGCGGCCGGCAGCCTCCGAGAGCGGAATCGTATCGGTCACCACCAGCTCATCGAGCGCCGAGCTCGCGATATTGTCCACGGCGCCCCCGGAGAGCAGCGGGTGGGTGATGTAGGCGACCACCTTCAGCGCTCCCTCGTCCTTCAGCGCCCGGGCCGCATGGCACAGCGTGCCTGCGGTATCGACCATGTCGTCAACCATCACGCAGGTCTTGCCGCCGACCTGCCCAATGATGTTCATCACCTTCGACTCGTTCGGCCGCGGCCTGCGCTTGTCGATGAAGGCGAGCTCCGCATCGTCCAGGCGCTTGGCGATCGCCCGTGCTCGCGCGACGCCGCCCACGTCCGGGGACACCACGATCATGTCGCGGTAGCCCTGCTTCCACACCTCCCCGAGCAGCACCGGGGAGGCGTAGACGTTATCCACCGGGATGTCGAAGAATCCCTGGATCTGGTCGGCGTGCAGATCGACCGTGAGCAGTCGATCGACGCCCGCCCCCGAGATCATGTTCGCCACGAGCTTCGCGGTGATCGCGGAGCGCGTTGCGCGCGGCCTGCGGTCCTGCCGCGCGTAGCCGAAGTACGGCACCACCGCCGTGATGCGCGCCGCCGATGCGCGCCGGCAGGCATCGGCCATCACGAGCAGCTCCATCAAATGGTCGTTCACCGGCGGGCAGGTCGGCTGGATGATGAAGACGTCGCGCCCGCGCACGTTCTCCATCAGCTCGACATTCACCTCACCGTCGCTGAAACGACCCACATCGGAGCGGCCGAGCGGTATCGCCAGATGCCGCGCGATCTCCATCGCGAGCACCGGGTTCGCGTTGCCCGCAAATACCGCAATCGTGTCATCGCTCATCGAGCCGCCCCCTGGCTGGGGTGGAAGGATTCGAACCTTCGTATGGCGGGACCAAAACCCGCTGCCTTACCACTTGGCTACACCCCAGCATTCGGGATATCCGCGCGTCAAGCCGAGCCACTTCGCCATGCTGCGCAAACCCCGTGCACGGGTGAGACGTTCAAGCCACGCGCGACGAAGCTTCGCCAGCGGTCCGGGACGCGGGCGGCATGCCGCTCCGCATCCGCAGCGCTCGCGAAGGCGGCAAAGACACAGGACCCGGTGCCGGTCAGCCGCGCCGGTGCAAAGCGCGCGAGCCAGTCCAATGCCTCGCCGACCTCCGGATAGCGGGCCCGCACGACGGGCTCGCAGTCGTTGCGACCCCCGGACTCGAAAAAGGCGCGTATTGTGATGAGGGGGGTATTTCGTGTCAATTCAGGGCTCTGGAAGATCTCCCCCGTCGGCACACGCACCCCCGGATGCACGATGAGGTACCAGCGCTCGGGCAGCTCGAGGGGCATCAAGCGCTCCCCGCGCCCGGCGCCCCAGGCCGATCGTCCCTGGACGAAGACCGGCACGTCGGAGCCGAGCGCGAGCCCGAGCTCCGAGAGCCGCGCCAGGTCGAGCTTCGAGTTCCAGAGCCGATTGAGGGCGAGGAGCACCGTTGCGGCATCGGAGCTGCCGCCGCCGAGGCCTCCGCCCATCGGAATGCGCTTGCGGATCCGCAGCGAGGCCCCGAGCGCAGTGCCCGTTGCGGCCTTGAGGGCACGCGCCGCCCGCACCGCAAGATCAGCCTCCACAGGCACCTCCGCCGGACCGGCCGTGCGCTCGATGAGGCCGTCCGTGCGCACCCGGATCGCGATCGAATCCTCGAGCTCGACGAGCTGGAAGAGCGTCTGCAGGTCGTGGTACCCGTCGGGGCGCTGCCCGTTCACGTGCAGGAAGAGATTGAGCTTTGCGGGCGCCGGCCAGAGGGTCTCACTCGCGGCATCATCCAACGCGCATCCCCCCCGAGAGCTCAGTCCTGCCAGTGGTCAACCAGCAGCCGCACGCGCACGTCCCCGCGTGTCAGTGCGAGCCGCTGCGGGAGCCACCGGCCGCCCGCGCTCGTATAGGCCGAATAACTGATGTGCCAGCCATCCTGCTCGAGCGCCTCGAGGCGCTGCTCGGCGTCCAGGGTTTCCGTGGAGGGCATGCCGGGATCCGGCACCCCCAGGACCCAGTACCTCAAGCTCGTGAGTGGGGGCTCGAATCCGAGCTTGTCTCGCAGCTCCGCGCGCGCCTCGCCGCTTTCCAGGTGCTGGCCCTTGGAGTTCTCGACAGAAAGTGTAGCGCCGTTCGCCACGACATGAATGCCGCCGACCCCGAGCGGCCCGTCCAGCTGCACCGTGCTGCGCGCCCCGCTCTGCTCCCAGCTCAGATGCGCGCTGAAGCCCGCCTGGCCTGCCGCGACCGCGACGCGGCCGGAGAGCCCGAAGGGATCGAGCGACTGCAGCTGCGCCCGGCGCTGCGCCCAGGGGAGCAACGATGGGGTCTTGGCAGGAGGCGCGCTGACACAGCCGGCAAGCGCGAGCAGCAGGGCCAGAGCGCCTGCGGCCGGTGCGCTGCGCATCAGCCGGTTCCGGACTGCACCAGTCGATGCATCGTGTCCTTGAGGGCCTTGAGACCCTGGGGGTCGGGGTTGCGCGCGAGCGCATCCGCCCACACCTTGCGTGCCTGGGTCTTCTCGCCACTCCTCCAGAGCGCCTCGCCGAGATGCGCGGCGATCTGCGGATCATGGCTGATGAGATAGGCGCGCTGGAGCGAAGGCAATGCGTCGCGCAGATCTCCCCGGCGCAACCGCACCCAACCGAGGCTGTCGAGGACCTCCGGGCTGTCCGGAGTGACGCTCAGGGCGCGCCGGATCAGCGTCTCCGCGTGCGAGAGCTCCAGGTGGTGGTCGGCGAGCGTGTAGCCGAGTGCGTTCAGCAGGGTGGGATCGTCGGGACGCTGGCGCAGGAGCTGCTCGAAGGCCTTGACCGATTGCTCGACGCGCCCCGCCCGCTCGAGGAGCGTGGCCCGCTCGTATTCGAGGCGCGGATGCGCGGGGTATTGGTCGAGTGCCGCGGCGATGAAGGCAAGGCCGCCCGAGGCATCGCCATGGTCAGCCAGCATATCCGCCTTCTCGACCGCCACCTCGATCCCCTGGTCGGGGTGCTCGCTCTCGTAGCTGTCGAGCAGATCGAGTGCCTCGCTGCGCTTGCCGCGATCGAGCAGGATCCCGGCGGCGCGGGTGCGCGCGCTGAGCGCCATCGGGGTGTCGCTCAGCTGCCGGTAGTCGGTGAGCGCGCCGTCGAGATCTCCCGAGCGCGCGGCGATATCCCCGAGGTACAGGAGCGCGGATTCGCTCGCCTCGCCGCGATCGATCAGCTCGTTGAAGCGCCGCTTCGCATCGGCCATGTCGCCACTCTGATAGGCGAGCAGCGCGAGCCGGCGGTCGATCTCCGCCGTGGACACATCCGTCGCGCGTAGCCGCTCGAGCTCTTGTCTTGCCTGCTCCAGGCGATCGAGCTCGATGTAGATGTCCGCAAGCTCGAAGGCCGCTCCGCTCGGATCGGCGGTCATGGCCTGGCGGGCCAAGTTGATCGCCCCGTCGGCATCGCCCTGCAGAACGTGCACCCGGGCGAGCAGGCTGAGCGCACTGGCCGAGGTCGCATCGCGAGCGAGGACCTGCTGCGCCCGCTCGACCGCGAGGTTGAAGTCGTAGGCCTGCAGCGCGAGCGCTGCGAAGGCGGTGAGGACCACCACCGAGGAGGAGTGCGCATCGATGCTGCTGCCGAGCGCCGCAAGCGTCGGGGGCGCGCCGATGTCCGGATCCTCACTGAGGAGGGAGAGCACCGAGAGCGCTTCGCGGTCGGCCTTGGGGCCGCTTTCCTTCAGGATCCCCTTCAGGATCGGCGTGAGCGCATCGCGCGCTTGTGGAATATGGTAGAGCGTGAGCGCGACGGTGCCGTAGATGAGCGAGGCGTCCCGGTCGCTCGGGGCAAGGGTCCGCCACCGCTCGGCAGACGACCAGGCGGCGGGGATGTCCTGGCAGGCGAGCGCGACCTCGCTCGCCCGTCGTGCAATGCTCACCGGACCGCGGCTCGCCGCGGTTGCATAATCCTCCGCGGCGTCCCGGCAGTCGCCCTTCTCGAGGGCCACCTCCGCGAGCACCGTGAGCGAGCTGGTGTCCTGCGGGGTGTGCGCGGCGGGCGGCGGCGGGTTGTGCGCCGCGGGGGACTGGCCCTGGACGGGCGGTGCCGTGCGGCAGCCGGCCGCAAGTCCCGCCAGAGCGAGGACGGCGGCAGCCGCCGTGAACGTTTTTAACTGAGCCATACGGGTCACTATAGCCTCTTTCGCGCTACACGATGTTCTCGCAGAATGCCGCGCGATTCGCATGAAGGATTCCATTCGCCAGCGTCTCGACAAGATGGTCGACCGGTTCGATGAGGTGGGCCGACTGCTCGCCGATCCTGCGACGGCCGGCAGCTCCCGCGAATTCCGGGACCTCTCACGAGAGTATGCCCGCTTGGAGCCGCTCGCGGAACGCTACCATGACATGCGCCATCTGGAGGGTGAGATCAGCGCGGCCGAGGACCTCAAATCCGACGCCGATGCGGCGCTGCGGGCGCTCGGCGAGGAGGAATTCGCGCGCTTGCGCCGCGCCCTCCTCTCCGTCGAGGACGAGCTCAAGCAGATGCTGATCCCGCGGGATCCGCGCGACGAGAGCAACATATTTCTCGAGGTGCGAGCCGGAACCGGTGGTGATGAGGCCGCGATCTTCGCCGGTGATCTCGCGCGGATGTACACCCGTTATGCCGAATCGCAGGACCTCACGGTCGAGATCCTGAGCGAGAGCCCGGGCGAGCACGGAGGCTACAAGGAAGTGATTCTGCGCATCGCCGGTGCCGGTGCCTTCTCACGCCTGAAATTCGAGTCCGGCACGCACCGCGTCCAGCGCGTCCCGGCGACCGAGGCGCAGGGCCGCATTCATACCTCCGCCTGCACCGTCGCCATCTTCCCCGAGCTCGACGAGGCCGACGAGATCGAGCTCAATCCCGCGGAGCTGCGCATCGATACCTTCAGGTCATCCGGTGCCGGCGGACAGCACGTCAACAAGACCGAGTCCGCGGTCCGGATCACCCATCTGCCGACGGGGATCGTCGTGGAGTGTCAGGACGAGCGCTCACAGCACAAGAATCGCTCGCGGGCCATGGCTCTGCTCAAGGCGAGGCTCGAAGCCGCGCGCGAGGAGCGCCAGCAGAGCGAGCAGGCGAAATCGCGCCGCTTGCAGGTGGGCACCGGCGATCGCTCGGAGCGCATCCGCACGTACAACTTCCCGCAAGGAAGAGTCACCGATCATCGCATCAACCTGACGTTGTACCGACTGGGCGACATCATGGACGGCAAGCTCGAGGAGCTGATCGGAGCGCTGCAGCGCGAATTTCAGGCCGAGCAGCTTGCGGCCGAGGGCCTCGCCTCGTGAGCACACCAACAACATCGTCGTGAGCTTGTTCGCCTTCTGCGCCGGCGCCGCGCCGCCCCCGCGCGAGGCGTTACGTCACGTTATGTTGGCTGAGCACGCCAGAGCAGCAGGCGCTTGCGTACGGGAGCACATCTGTTAAGGTGCCTCACCAAAGCGCACTGCGCTGATAACGGTTCCTTCGGGGGTATTCAAAGTCGCGCGTGTACGGCTCTTGCCAGAGCGTACGAGGGGGCGGTTTGCCCGTGAATGGCGGGGCGGCGCGAGTGCGGCTTTTCGAGCCCTTCGAGGCACCCGGCGCCTACGAGGGCCGCGATAGCCTTGCCATGGTGCGACCCCGGCGCAGGGGAGTCTCCCCGCGCTCTCTGCACGCCCCACCCGTCCCTCGTCCCATTTCGATCTGGAGTTCCTGATGCGATCACAAGTCGAGTCGCGCCGCCGTACACCGCCCAACACCACTCGCACGCCATCGCCCGCCAACGGGGAGCCCGCAGAGCACGGCAGTCTCGACATGCGCGAGCTGCTGCGCGCCATGCAAGCGGTGCGCGACGGCGACTTCTCGATCCGCCTGCCGACCGATGAGGTCGGCCTCGCCGGCAAGATCTCCGATACCTTCAACGAGATCGTGCGATCGAATCAGCTCCTCGCCGAGGAGCTGAAGCGCGTGGGTCAGGTCGTCGGTAAGGAAGGCAAGACGCAGCACCGCGTCGCGAGCGGCCGCTACGGCGGAGCCTGGCGTGCGATGGAAGATTCCGTCAACACGCTCATCCAGGATCTTCTCTGGCCCACCTCGCAGGTGACCCGCGCGATCACGGCGTTCGCCAAGGGCGATCTCTCGCAGACGGTGCCGCTCGATGTGGACGGGCGCCCCGTCGAGGGCGAGTTCCTGCGCGCCGCAACCGTCGTCAACGCCATGATCGCCCAGATGAGCGCCTTCACCTCCGAGGTCACGCGCGTCGCGCGCGAGGTCGGCACCGAGGGCAAGCTCGGCGGCCAGGCGGCGGTGCCCGGCCTCGCCGGGACCTGGAAGGACCTGACCGACAACGTCAACTACATGGCGAGCAACTTGACCGGCCAGGTGCGCAACATCTCCGAGGTGACGATTGCCGTCGCCAGCGGGGATCTCTCGCGCAAGATCACGGTGGACGTGCGGGGCGAGATTCTGCAGCTCAAGGAAGCCATCAACACGATGGTCGATCAGCTGCGCTCCTTCGCCTCCGAGGTCACGCGCGTCGCGCGCGAGGTCGGCACCGAGGGCAAGCTCGGCGGCCAGGCGGTGGTGCCGGGCGTCGCGGGAACCTGGAAGGACCTCACCGATTCGGTGAACGCCATGGCGACGAACCTCACCGGGCAGGTGCGCAACATCGCTGAAGTCACGACCGCGGTCGCCCGCGGCGACCTCTCGCGCAAGATCACGGTGGACGTGAAGGGCGAGATCCTCGAGCTGAAGAACACGATCAACACCATGGTCGACCAGCTCAACGGCTTCGCCGCGGAGGTGACGCGCGTGGCGCGCGAGGTCGGCACCGAGGGCAAGCTCGGCGGCCAGGCGACCGTGCCCGGCGTCGCCGGCACCTGGAAGGACTTGACCGACAACGTCAACTCCATGGCGAGCAACTTGACCGGCCAGGTGCGCAATATCGCCGAGGTCGCAACCGCCATCGCCAACGGCGACCTCTCGCGCAAGATCACGGTGGACGTGCGCGGTGAGATCCTGCAGCTCAAAGAGACCATCAACACCATGGTCGACCAGCTGCGCTCCTTCGCCTCCGAAGTGACCCGCGTCGCGCGCGAGGTCGGCACCGACGGCAAGCTCGGCGGCCAGGCGTACGTGCCCGGCGTCGGCGGCACCTGGAAGGACCTGACCGACAACGTCAACTCCATGGCCGGCAACCTGACCGGCCAGGTGCGCAACATCGCCGAGGTCGCAACCGCCATCGCCCGCGGCGACCTCTCGCGCAAGATCACCGTGGATGTGAAGGGCGAGATCCTCCAGCTCAAGGAGGCCATCAACACGATGGTCGATCAGCTCAACG
>JASHUC010000298.1 GCA_030040235.1 Gammaproteobacteria bacterium
GGCACAGGATGTACCCCGCCGCCCCAGGCGGCGAGCGCTCATTTGAAAAGCGAGAGGTCGATCGAGCGTGCGAGCGCCTCGTAGCCGGCATCGCTCCCGTGCAGGTGATCGCCGGCCTGCAGCGGCGTCGCGATCCGTGCCGGGTCCTGCGCGTCGCGCCACGCGGCATCGAAATCGAGTACCCCGTCGAGGGCACCACTCGTGCGTATCCAGCGATTGATGAGCTCGCGCTGCGCATTGCCCTCCGGGGCGTAGTACGCCGAGCCCCCGTACGGTGTGATCGTCGCCCCGATGACTTTGATGCCCCGCTCGTGCGCGCGGGCGATGATCTGCCGGTAGCCCGCGATCACGGCCTGGGCCGTCGCTTTCTCCGGGGAGGCCAGGCGCTTGAAATACGCCGCGAGCGGTCCTGCGAAATGTCCGTACGAGATCCCGAGATCGTTGACGCCCTCGAACACCACGACGTAAGAGACGCCCGGCACCGACAGTACGTCGCGGTCCAAGCGCGCGAGTGCGCTCTGCCCGGCACCGTCGTTCAGAATCCGGTTGCCGCTGATGCCCATGTTGACGATGCCCCAGGCGGTGCGCCCGTGGCGCGCCGCGAGGCGCTCGGCGAAGAGGTCGGGCCAGCGACGGTTGGCATTGGCTTTTGAGCCGACCCCATCCGAGATCGAATCCCCGAGCACGACGATGGACCCGGCAGGACCCCTCGCCTGCACCTCGATCCCGGAGACGAAGGCGCGCGCCTGCACGGTCCGCACGGCCGTGAAGGCCTTGTCCGTGAAATTCCCGGTCGCGGAGACATAGGCGGTTTGCATCCCGAGCGCATGACAGGTGCACTGGCCCGTGTTCCCGGGCAGGTACAGGCTGATCGAGAGCACCGCGAACGGCTTCACCGCAAGCTCGATGGGGTCGCTGAGGAGCGGCGCCCCGGGGGGAATCGTCGCGCCCGGCTCACCGTCGAACAGGACTGCGCGATCGGTACCGGCGCGCGGCGCACCCGCGGCATCGGCGAGAGCGACGTGCACCGCGCCGATCCGCAGCGCCTTCGTGCCGTACTCGTTCGTGAACCGGATGCGCAGCCGCGTGCCGCCGGCGGAGAGGCGCACGACCTCACGAACCGTTTGATTGTCAAAGCTCGGAGTGGCCGGAAGGGGACCCAGTGCCGGACCGGGCGGCTCCGGGGCGGCGCCCCAGGTCGTGATCCACTCGGCGGCACGCACATCGAGCGAGGCGGCCAGGAGCACCGCGGAGAGAGCCCAATACGGAAATCGTTTTTGCATCAGAGCAGCTCCCTGAGACTCGCGAGCACGCGGTGCGGCCGCTTGCGCGCGGGCTGCCGCAGCCAGTCCTCCGGCTTCATCATGCCGGTGGTCACACCGAGCGCCGTCGCCCCGCCCCGGTGCGCCATGAGAATGTCGACCATCGGATCGTCTCCCACGACGGCGACCTCGCCCATCCGCACCCCGAGCCGCCTGGCGACGAACCGCAAGGCATGCAGCGAAGGCTTGCCGGTCAACACGGCGCGAGCCTTCGTCAGGCGGCGGATGGCGCCCGTGATGGTGAAAGAGTAGCCGATCGTGCGTCCGTGCTTGGTCATGAAGAACGGTACGTCGGAGGCGACGTAGAGCTTCGCGCCTCCCCAGACCGCATGACACGCCGTCTCGATGTCGCGCATGGCGCACTCCGGGTGCCAGCCGACGTAGACGGCATCGACCTCGGTTGCACCGGCCTCCCCGGTGAAGACCGTCGCAATGCCGGCTTGCTCGAGCGCGTGCCCCACACCGCGCACCCCGAGGACGAGTGTGCGTTTGATCCCGCGCCGCGCCATGTGATCCGCCGTGATGCTCGAGGGGGTGAGCATCTGGCCATCATCGACGGGCAGGCCGATCTTGCGCAGTTTTGCGGCCTGCTCGGCGGGCGGGTATGCGCTGCCGTTCGTCAACAGCACGAACGGCATGCCACGCTCCTTGAGCCTCGAGAGCACCTCGATCGCGCCGGGGAGCACCTCATAGCCGCCGAGCGATCGATCGCTCAGCAGGAGCGTGCCGTCCACATCGAACATGAAGCCCTTGACGCCCGGCCGCGCTTGGGCGTCCCCGTCCGCGACGACCGCGGCCGTCGCACTCACTTGCGACCGCCGAAGATCGACAGGACGTGCGTGAGCGGATTCGCGGCTGCGTTCGCAGCCGGCGCGGCCTCCTTCTGCGACCACACCGTCTCGGGCCGGCTCTGAAGAAGCAGAATCGATCCCGTGTGCCGGTCGAGTGCCCACTCGATGTCCTGGGGCCGGCCATAGTGCCGCTCCACACGGCGCCCGATGGCGCGCAGCGCCTGCAGTTCCGCATCGCTCATGGCGGGGACCCGGCGACGCTCCCCGGTGACGGGAATCGCATCGATGCCCCCACCGGATGCCGGCACGTGCTCGATCGCCTTGTCGGAGATCTCGCGCACCGAGACCTCACCGGTGATCTTCCCCAGCACCCAGCGGTCGGGCGTCACCTCCCCGCCGACGACCGCCGACCCGAGTCCCCAGGCTGCCTCGATGGTGATGACCGAGCGGTCCCCGGTCGTGGGGCTGCGCGTGAACATCACCCCGGCCGAGCGCGCATCGACCATGATCTGCACGACGACCGCCATGGCGACCGTCTGCTCCGGGAATCCGTGCTTGAGGCGATAGGCGATCGACTCCGTGGAGTACAGGCTCGCCCAGCAGCTTCGCACCTTCTGCAGCATCTCCTCGGGTGAGCGCACCCAGAGATAGGTATCCTGAAGTCCCGCGAAGCTCGCGTCGGTCGCATCCTCGGTGGTGGCCGAGGAGCGCACCGCGACGGCCCCGGGGGCCGCCTGGGCGCAGAGCTCGGCGTGCGCTCTCGCGATCTCGTGGAGCACCTCCGGCGGCAGCTCGGCGCTCTCGAGCCTCGCCCGCAGCGCCTTGGAGCACGCGACGATCGACTCGAGGTCATCCGGGCTCAGCGCTTCGATGCGAGCGCGCACCGGGACCTCGCGCTCGAGCGCCTCGATGAACCTCTCGAACGCGCGCGTTCTCACGACGAAGGCCGGCGGAACCGCGATCCCCGCGCGGTGCAACTCCCCGAGACTGCCGCCCTTGCCGCCGACGTGCGGGCGGTCCTCGAGTGCGATCTCGGAGATCCAGCTCACGTACTCGAATGACGCCATGGCGAACGCGAGTGCTCAGGGGCGCCGCGCCACGACGGCACGGAGGTCTTGGAGTATATCGATCACGGCGGCCCGTGCGGGAGGTTGTACATGAGCTTCCCGTTGATCGTTCGGGCTCATCCCCTCGATGCCGTACTCTGTGCCGGCGCGCTAGCCCTCGAGCTCCGGTCGATCGCGGAAGTGCGCGAGGGCCTCGGGGTTGGCAAGGGCGTCGATGTTCTGCACGGGCCTGCCGTGAATCACGCTGCGCACCGCGAGCTCGGTAGCTTTGCCGGAGCGGGTGCGCGGGATGTCGGGAACGGCGAGGATCTTGGCTGGAACGTGTCGCGGCGTGGTCTGGGCGCGAATCGTGTCGCGAATCCTCTGGCACAAGCTCTCATCGAGCGTCACGTCCGGCCTCAAACGCACGAAGAGCACCACGCGAACATCGTTCTGCCAGTCCTGTCCCACGGCGAGCGCCTCGAGGATCTCCGGAAGAGCTTCCACCGCAGCGTAGATCTCACTCGTGCCGATGCGTACACCGCCCGGATTGAGCACTGCATCGGAACGGCCATAGATGACCACGCCGTCGTGCGTGGTGAGCTGCGCGTAATCTCCGTGATGCCACACGCCCGGGAAGCGCTCGAAGTAGGCCGCATGGTAGCGAGCACCTTCAGGGTCGTTCCAGAATCCGACGGGCATCGAGGGGAAAGGCGCGGTGCAGACGAGCTCGCCGCGCGCGCCGCGAATCGAGCGTCCCGCCTCGTCGAATACCTCAACGCGCATGCCGAGGCCGCGGCATTGCAGCTCGCCGCGATGGACTGGACGAACCGGGCAGCCGAGCGCAAAGCAGGAAACGATGTCGGTCCCGCCGGAGATCGATGCCAGCAGCAGGTCCGATTTCACGGCGCGGTAGACGTAATCGAAGCCATCGGGCAACAGCGGCGAGCCGGTGGACAATACGGTGCGCAGCGATCGTAGATCGGCCGCAGTCGCCGGCACGTAGCCGCTCTTCTCGAGCGCCGAGAGGTATTTCGCGCTCGTGCCGAAGATCGCAACGCGCTCCCGCTCGGCCATGCGCCAGAGCACGCCCGCGTCCGGGTGGAAGGGGCTGCCCTCATAGAGCACGAGCGTTGCGCCCGAGGCGAGCCCGCTTGCGAGCCAGTTCCACATCATCCAGCCGCAGGTGGTGAAGTAGAACATCCGGTCGCCGCGCTTCACGTCGCTGTGTAGCAGGTGCTCCTTCTGGTGCTGGAGCAACGTCCCGCCGGCGCCGTGCACGATGCACTTCGGAGCCCCGGTCGTACCGGAAGAATAAAGAACGTACAGCGGATGATTGAACGGCAGCGGCGTGCACTCGAGCCTCTGCCCGCGCATGCCGAAGCCGTCCCAGAGGACCGCGCGCACGCCGGCGCCGAGCCGCGCAAGCTGCGGAGCCTCGCTCAGGTAGGGGACGACGACGACCCGCTCGACGCTCGAGAGCTTCCCGAGCACCTCTGCGAGCGGCGCGAGCGAGTCGAGCACCTTGCCGGCGTAGTAGTAGCCATCCGCGGTGAAGACCACCTTCGGGGCGATCTGCCCGAACCGATCGAGCACACCACGCACGCCAAAATCGGGCGAGCAAGCGGACCAGATCGCCCCACAGCTCGCCGCCGCGAGCATCGCGATGATGGTCTCGGGTAGATTGGGCAGATACCCCGCCACCCGATCACCGGGCTGCACGCCGGCGGCGCGCAGCCCGGCCGCGATGCGCGCAACCTCCTCCTCGAGCTGCCGCCACGAGAGCTCGCGCCTCGCCCCGCATTCGTTGCAGAAGATGAGCGCCGGCCGCTCATCGCGCTGACGCAGCAGATTGCCGGCAAAATTGAGGCGCGCTTCGGGGAAGAAGCGTGCACCGGGCATGCGCTCCCGGTGCTCGAGCGCCGGGCCCGACCACTGCGCGCGGACCTCGGCAAAGCGGGCGAGCTCGCGCCAGAACCGCTCGGGCTGCTCGAGAGACCAGGCGTAGAGCTCCTCGTAATCGCGAAGTCCTGCACGATGGCGCGCGCTCACCTCGCGCATGAAGCGGGTGAGATTCGCATCGTTCACCCGCTCGGGCGAGGGATGCCACAAGACATCGCTCATGAGGATTGTTTAACATCCGCCGGCGGTGATTGTCGAATCGTGGAGAGGACCATGCGGAAGTTCACCACGGTCTTTCTCGGTTGCATTGCGGCGGTCTTGCTGCTCGGCGCCTTCCAGACGCGTGCGCGGCAGCAACCGCGCGCTCCCGCAGCTCGGAGCACGCCGCCCGCGCGTTCTGCGACGGTCCCGCGGCCCACCTTGCGCGAAGCCCTCCGAGGGCTCGACGCTGCCGTTGCAAATGCCCGTGAAACGCGCATCTCGCTCAGCTGCGCGGTGGTCGATGTGCGCGGCGATCTCGTCGCCTTCGTGCGCATGGACGATGCGGCATTCCTCACGGCCTCGCTCGCCGAGGGCAAGGCACTCGCCTCGGCACTGTTCGGCCGGCCGAGTGCCGACGTCGCGGGGATGGCGGCTTCACCGTTCTTCGCGAGCGTCAACGCATCCGTGCAGAATCGGATCGTTCCCGCGCAGGGCGCGGTGCCGATCGTGCGCGAAGGGCGGGTGATCGGAGCCGTGGGCTGCAGCGGCGGGGCGCCCGCGCAGGATGAGGCCGCCGCGAAGGCGGCCCAGGTCGCGTTCTAGCATTCCCCCTCGCGGCCGGTCCGGGGGCGGTAAACCCAAGCCGGCCTCGAGCGTTAGTCTCCTGAGGGCTCGCCCGGGTTCGCGAAACTCCGGCGAGCATGGCCGTGTCGAGTTATGTAGTGCCTCGCAGCCGTGCCTCGGTCAGTGGTAAAACGAGGCAGCCGTTGTCGAAACGAGGCGGCCTTCGCGCTACATTCCTCGCTCTGGAGGATCTGCCTATGCGTACCCCAGGTCGTATCTCGCATTGGACTCGGCGCCTGCGCTCCGTCACGGTGCTCGCTGCAGCGGGCCTGCTGGTCGCCGGTGTAGCGGCTGCACAGGGTCACGGCGGCGGCGGCGGCGGCGGCGGTCACATTGGCGGGGGCGCGCATTTCGGCGGGGGGGCTAATTTCGGCGGGGGGGCTCATTTCGGCGGTTTCGACGGGGCGCGCTTAGGCGGGTTTCGAGGCCGCGGCTATTACGGCCGCTATGGCGGATACGGCTATGGCTTGGGGTTCTACGGGCGGGGCTACTACGGCTGCTGCGGTTGGGGCTGGTGGGGCCCGGGCTGGTGGGGCCTCGGCCTGTATGCCTCCTGGCTTCCCTGGTACTACTCCCTTTACTGGTGGGACGGCTATCCCTACTACTACTACGGCAATACCTATTACGTATGGGATGGTGATGCCGGCGAGTACCAGCAGGTCAATCCTCCGCAAGGATTTCAGCCCGACACCAGTGCGCCGAGCCCGGGGGCCGGCGCCACGGGGCCCGGCCCGATGAATTCGGAGCTGTTCGCCTATCCGAAGGGGGGGCAATCTCCCGAGCAGCAGGCTCGTGATCGCCAGGAGTGCAGCAGCTGGGCAACCGGTCAGGCCCGCTCGCAGTCGGCACCCCCACCGCAGGGAGGCCCGGCTGCGCCTCCTGCCCCTGCAGGGGCGACGAGCGGTGAGCCCGGGAGCCCGCCGCCTGCGACCGCCGGGGCGGGAGGTCCAGCCCCGAACGCTGTCATGCAGCACGATGCGTATCTGCGCGCCGAGGCGGCTTGCCTCGAGGCGCGCAACTACACCGTGCGCTGATCCGTCTCTCGTCTTCGGGTATCGGTGCTCGCGCATCGGTGCTCGCGCGTTGGCGATAGCCTTGCACGCGATCTGAGCATAGGATCTCCCAGGCCGGTCGCAGCCGCGGGGGGGCGACGTGCCGCGCGAGGACTCCGTGCAGTTTCAGCGGCGGGCGCGAGCACCCGGGGGTCTCATGCGCCTCGGGCTCCCATCGACCGTCAACTGCGCCCTCCTCGCCTACGCCGTGCTCACGGTCGCCATCGGCGGCGCCTATGCAGCGCTTTCGATCCGCGCCGATTACGCGCAGACCCTCGAGGCCGAGCGCGGGCGCCTTCGCAGCGTGACGGCAGCCCTGCAAAGCGCAACGCTCGCGATGTTGAATGACGGACTCGGTGCGGCCATCGCTGCCGCGGATTCCGTGGAAGGCGCGCTGACCCCCGCTCAGGCAACGGGCACTCCGCTCGGCGCGAGGTTGCAGGATCACCTCGAGGGCGGTGATTACGTTCGGGCGCTGTTCCTCAGCGACTCCACGCGCCTGGTGCTCGCGAGTCGCCGTCGCGTTCTCGATACCGCGACGCTGCCCGCATGGCTCGCCGCTGCGCGAGCTCCGGCCGGTGCTCACTGGGTAGGCGCGCCGATCCCCGACCCCGAAGACCCTCACCGCCTCGTCATTCCAATCGCGCGGCGTGCGAGGATCGGACAGGGCTCGACCGGCTGGGCGGGCGCCCTGTTGAGCTTCGAGGGTTTCGACAAGCTCTTTCAGCAGTTCGGCAACGACGTGGGGGTGCTCGGTCTGGTGGCTGCCGATGGCACGGTGCTGGCGGCAACCTCGAAGCTTTCGCAGGTACGGGGGCTGATCGGGCAGAACCTGTACGGGGGGTCGGCCTTGCTGCGACAGGCCATCGCGCAAGGATCTTCGGGCACCCTCGAGGGTTATGGCCTGTCTTCGCGGATGGACATGATCTACGCCTACGATCTCGTGAACGGTTACCCGCTCTACGTGGTGACCGGTCAGGCGCAGCCGATCGTGTTCGCGGCCTGGCGCGAGCGACGCCGCATCAGCATCGCCACGGCGAGCGCGTTCGGACTCCTCGTGCTCGTCACCAGCGCATTTCTCAGCCACTACATGCGCGCACTGCGCAACCGCGAAAGGGACTACCGGGCGCTCTTCAACAGCGCTCAGTTCAGCGTCTT
Organism: Gammaproteobacteria bacterium; assembly: GCA_030040235.1. The sequence continues at coordinate 8,097 of JASHUC010000298.1, forward strand.
GTTGCTCAACGGTGATCGTTTCATCGACGCCAATCAAACGGTGGCGCGGATGTTCGGCCTCGCGGACGAGCGCGCCGCCGTGGGGATGACCCCGTGGGAGCTCTCCCCCGAGCGCCAACCGGACGGACAGCGCTCCGAGGAGCTCGCGCGGCAGCGGATCGCAACCGCGTTGCGTGAGGGCGGCACCACGTTCGAGTGGCTGCACCAGCGTGCCGACACACGCGAAACCTTTGCAGCCGAGGTGGATCTTTCGGCTCTTGGAAGCGGCGACACCACGCTCGCGCTCGCCGTAGTCCACGACATCACGGCCCGCCGGCGCGCAGAGGAAGACCTGCGGTTCCTGTCGGCCGAATTGATGCGATTGCAGGACGAGGAGCGGCGGCGCATTGGGCGCGATCTGCACGATTCGACCGGACAGTCGCTCGCCGCGCTCGAGCTGACTCTCGCCCAGCTGGAGCACGAAGCGGGCACACTCTCCGCGCATGCCCGCGAGCGGCTCGGGCTGTGCGCACAGCTCGCCAAGAACTGCTCGGCGGAGATCCGCACGGCCTCGTACCTCTTGCATCCGCCGTTGCTCGACGAGGTCGGCCTGCTGAGCGCGCTGCGCTGGCTCGCCGATGGCCTGCGCTCGCGCAGCGCCATCGATGTCCGGCTCGATCTGCCCGATGAGATGGAGCGCCTGCCGCCGGGGCAGGAACTCGCGCTGTTCCGCGTCGCGCAGGAGGCGCTCACGAACGTGCACCGGCACTCCGAGAGCCCCTGGGCGCAAGTCCGCGTGCAGGTCCGGCCGCAGTACGTCGCCCTCGAGATCGAGGACGCAGGACCCGGGATCGCGACCGATGCTGCCGATCCCGCGCGCGCGGGAGCGGCGCTCGGTGTGGGCCTGGCCGGCATGCGCGAGCGCATCCGCCAGCTCGGGGGGGTCTTTGCCTTCGAGTCCACGGCAACCGGAACGCGCGTGCGAACGATCATCCCGCGAATCAGCGCAGCCGCGCCGCGCGCCCGGCCCGCAGCGGAGCGCTACGAGAATCGCTATGAGGCCGGTGCGGATTCTCATCGCGGATGATCACGAGTTGGTTCGGCGCGGACTCGCCGCCGAGCTGGGCCAGGTGCCGGGCTGGACGGTCGCGGCCCAGGCCGCGAACGGCAACGAGGCGGTCACGCTCGCCGCAACCCTCAAGCCGGACCTGATCGTGCTCGACCTGTCCATGCCGGAGCTCAACGGTCTCGCCGCCGCACGCCGGATCGTCTCGGCCGACCCGGCGGCGCGCATTCTCATCCTGACCGCTCACGAGTCCGAGCAGCTCGTGCGCGAGGTCCTCGCCGCGGGTGCGCAAGGCTACGTTCTCAAGTCCGACGCCGGACGAGTGCTCGTGACGGCGCTGGAATCGCTGCTCGTCGGCAGTCCCTTCTTCACCTCGAAGATCGCCCGGGCCGTGCTCGAGGGGTATTTGCGCAGCGCCTCGAGCGAGCCCTCGGGCGCCTCGGTGCTCTCGGCGCGCGAGCAGGAGATCGTTCAGCTGCTCGCCGAGGGCAAGAGCAACAAAGCGGTGGCGCGTGCGCTCGGGATCAGCGTGAAGACCGCCGAGACTCACCGCAGCAACATCATGCGCAAGACCGGCTTCGACTCGCTCGCCGAGCTCGTCCGCTTCGCGGTCCGCAACAAGATCATCGAGCCTTGAGCGAGCGCAGCTCGAGCCCCGGGCCCTTCGCCTGGGCTCGATGCCATTCTGATCGCTACAGACTCTTCCCTCTGCCCGTACCCAATCTTCCGGATTTCCGGGATGGGCTCGGCGCATTAGGTTGGCGCCCGCACGACAAGCACCGGGATGCCTTCACCGATGAGCTCGCCCGCGGACCCCTTCGTCCTCACCCTTGCAGGACTGGTCGCAGTATTCGCCTCGTACGCCATTCTCACGGTGGCGAGCGAGCTCAACGCTGTCGACCGGCGGCGCATCGGTTGCCTCGTGCCCTCGAGCGCGCTCGTCGCGGGCACCGCCGCGTACGCCGCGATCAGCATCGAGGCTCTGGGCTCGACCATGCGCCCGTTGGCCGCCATCGGTCCGCTCGGGTTTCTCGTGCCCTTCGCGATCGCGCTCGCGAGCGTCCTCTGCGCACTGCTCTTCGTCGGCGTGGGCGAGCCCGATCGCGCCGCCATCGCTGCCGGCGGCTTCAGTCTCGCGGCCGGCATCGTCGCGATCCGCTGGATGGCGTTCAATCTTCTCGAGAATCACCCCGAAGGAGCCCGGGCCTGGCTCGCCACCGGCACATTCGCCGCGCTCGTGTTCGTGGGGTTCGCGGGAGGTCTGTGGAGCCTGTCCCGGCTGCGCCGCGAGCGGCCGTCGATATCTCTCCTCGCGCGCGTCACGGCGGCTGTGGCGATGGCCGTCGGCATTCTCGGCGGCGCGCGCCCGTTCCTCGGCTCGGGCCCCGGAGCTTCCTGTTGCGCGGCAAGCCTCGAGACGACCCGCTTGATCGCCGTGACGATCGCGGCGCTCGCGTGCGGTGCGCTGGCGGTGCTGCAGGTCGTCGCCTTCTTTCGCCGCAAGCTCGGCATGTACGCCAAGCGCAACGCGAGTGAGGTCAAGGAGCTCAATGCTCGACTGCAACACATTGCAACGCACGACGCGCTCACCGGCCTGCCCAATCGGTATCTGCTCAAGGAGCGCCTCGGCAAGTCGCTCTCGAGCACGCAGCGGCCGGGGCGCACCATCGCGGTCGCGGTGCTCGATCTGGATCGCTTCAGCGCCTTGAACCAATCGCTCGGTCACGGTGTGGGCGATCGGCTGCTCGCCGAGATCGCTCAGCGCCTGCAGAGTGCGGTCTCGAACGAGCATACCCTCGCCCGCGTCGGCGGCGATGAGTTCGCGGTCCTCATCGATCACGTCGCCGCACGGCTCGAAGCGCAGAAGGTAACCACGACGATCCTCGCGGCGCTCGAGAGGCCGATGTCCGTCAACGGCGAGGAGGTGCGCGTTCGACCGAGCATCGGGGTGAGCGTCTGGCCCGACGACGCGCGCCGCGCCGATGACCTGCTCGCGCATGCCGAAGCGGCCCTGCACGCGGTCAAGCAGCGCGGCGGCTGCGAGGTCGTTTTCTTCACGCCCGAGATGTCCGACTCGATGCAGGAGCGCCTGGCGCTCGAGAACAACCTGCGCCGCGCACTCACGGCGGGTGAATTCGAGCTGCACTACCAACCGCAGCTCTCGAGCCGGACCGGGCGGATTCTCGCGATCGAGGCGCTGCTGCGCTGGCGCC
>JASHUC010000299.1 GCA_030040235.1 Gammaproteobacteria bacterium
CAGTCGCCGTATCTACATGCAATCATCAAGAGTGGAACACTTGCCACTATTAGCGTGGCCACGAGCCCGGCTAGTGTGACGGCAATTAGGAAAACGATTGGTCTCTCGTATGTGCCAAGACGAACGACCGTGGACGCAGTGTAAATCGCTACGATTATCCCCAGCGACACCCAGCCCGCATCCGAATGCCGAGCATAGACGTTCCACGCGTACAGCGCCCAGACCAGAAGACAGGAGGCGACGGTAGTAACGACCATCGCCGCTAGAATCTCGAAGGTTACAGACCTCGGGAGCAAGCGCGAACCGTCAGTTGCCATCTAACTTGATTTAGACGCCAGCGGATTATTGGGCATTCTGACAAATAACATCTCTTCTCTCCGCCTCCCAATTATCCGATTCTACGCGGAATTTCCCGGTGAGCACCGTTATACGGGCCGCAGAACCGATGCAGAATCATGCGCCGCAGCTGCGGCCTCTGAAGTCGAAGCGGCTGCTCGACCAGCTGCGCGAGCGCATCCGGTACGATCATTACAGCGTGCGCACCGAGCAGGCCTACGTGTTTTGGGTGCGGCGGTTCATTCGTTTCCACGGGTTGCGGCATCCCCAGGAGCTCGGGGGCGCTGAAGTCGAGCGCTTTCTGACTCACCTCGTGACGGCGCAGGGGATCGCCGCTTCGACTCACAGGCAGGCGCTTGCTGCACTGCTCTATCTGTACCGCCACGTGATCGGAGTCGAGTTGCCGTGGATGACACGGATCGGCCGCCCGCGCGCGCAGCTTCGCGTTCCCATGGTGCTCTCTCGGGAGGAAGTCGCACGTCTGCTTTCCGCCGTCGATCTCGCCCACCGCCTCATGGCTTCAATTCTGTACGGGACTGGGCTACGGCTGCAGGAGTGCCTGACCCTTCGTGTGAAGGACGTCGACTTCGACCGGAACATCCTCATCGTTCGTTGCGGGAAGGGCGGCAAGGATCGTCTCGTCATGCTTCCCCGGCCGATACGCGAGAGCCTTCGCGCTCAATTGCGCTGCGCAAGGAGCCTGTGGGCCGAGGACCGGGCACGCAACCTCGCGGGCGTTGAGGTGCCGCAGGCGCTTGCCCGCAAATACCCTCGCACCGGTGAGTCCTGGGGATGGTATTGGGTCTTTCCGGCGGACCGGATCGCCACGGATCCGCGATCGGGAATTCATCGACGGCACTACCAATATGCGCAGACCGTCAGCCGCGCGCTCGCCCGGGCGAGCGCCAAGGCGGCGATTCCCAAGCATGTCACCGCACGTGCTCAGCTCGTACGTCGCGGCCACCCGAAGCCCGTTGGAGTCGCTGCCCGATCCGGCAGCGTTCTTCAGTCCGGCACGTACGCCGTGAGGATGCTCCGGTAAGCGCCGAAGATGAACTCCGACGGGTCACCGAGCTCGTCTTCGTACGGCTTCAGCGGTCGTGCAGCCACGGCATCCGGTGGACCGTAGCCCTTGTTGAAGTACACGAACATCTGCTTGAAGAGCTTGTCGTAGATGTCGCGGTAGCGGGTGATGAAGGCGCCGGTCAGCACCTTGCCGCTTGCGGGCACGATGCGGGTGTCGGGCTTCACCAGCGTGGCGAGATGCTCGTACGCCCGCACCAGTCCGCCCAGCCAGCCGCCGTTGTGGGTGTCGAGAACGGGCCAGCGGTCGCCCTCGACGGGACCGCCGGCGACGATCAGGTTGAGCTCCGGGAAATGGACGTAAAGATCCCCATCGGTGTGCGCGGCCGGGAGGTAGGCGTACTCGATGTGCTGCGCGGCGAATTCGAGGGATCCCGTGGTGCGGGTGGTTTTCGTGGCCCGCGCCTTCACAGGCAGCGGTCCATACGTGCCGTCGAAGCAGACCGAGTACGCCTTGCGGCCTTCGTACAGCTGCGTGACCTCCTGCGCGATGATGAGACCGCCGCCCTCACCCACGGCCTCGTTCGAGCCGGTCTGCTCCGGGTGCCAGTGTGTGTTGATCAGCGTGCTGATGCGAGGCGTGCCGGTGGCAGCGGCGACCGCATTGAGCAAGGCGCTCGAGTCTGCTGCGAGGCCGCCGTCGATCATCAGTGCGCCATCTGGGCCCGGCAGTACGACGACGTTGCAGCCGGCGCCCTGGAAGAGCATGAGGCCGCCCATGTTCTTGGGCGTCAGTGCCGTGGTGGTGACGCGGGCAGCGGCGGGCCCGGCAACCGCATCGAGCGGCGCGAGAGCTCCAGCGACGGAAACGGCGCCCAGTACGTTGAGGCCGCCGTTCAGGAAATGGCGGCGCGAAAGCGAAGACATCGTCGAGCCCCTCGTGGCCTCCAGGGGCCTACTGTGCTTGCGCCACGGGCGGTGCTGCTTGCGATTTGGCGACCGCCGGCGCTCCGTGTGATCGTCCGAGGTGTGCCTTCCCGGCAGCCCCTGGCGCTCGTCCCTTGGCAAAAGCAGGCGAAGCGGATGCAGCCCTCGCAACGGCCGGCCCCGCAGGCGGTGTGGTGCCCGGCGGATACATCGGCGGATACTGCGTGCTGGCGGCTCTGTAGCCATCGCTCGGCTCGAGCGGCCAGACCGTCGCCTCGTAGCCGATGGGCGGGCCGACCGGCGGCCAGTTCGGGATCTGAGCCAGCTCGACCGTCGCGCCACCCTGGCGCAACAGCTTGGCAATGGCCGGCTGCGGCGGCTTGCGCTGCTGCAGGAAGGGCACGTAGCCCCGTCCCATGGCGTAATCGAGCGCCGTCAGCCCGTCCATATCCTTGGCATTCACGTCCACGCCCCAGGCGAGCAGCAGCCTGACG
>JASHUC010000300.1 GCA_030040235.1 Gammaproteobacteria bacterium
CCGCGGTCGCGACCATCACGAACTGCCCAGCGACCGCCGAGAGCGTCGCCTCGGCCCAGCGATCACGCTTGAGCGCCGGTCCCGCGATGCCGAAGAAGGCCTGCAGCCCTGCGAGCAGCAGCGCGAGAATCAACGCGAAATGGCCGAGCTCCGGAATCATCAGGAACTCCCTGGCAAGCGTGTCGAGGCTTGCGGCGGTCCGTCGGGCAGCGCCGGGCCCGTGCCCTGTCCGGCTGACGATGGCGTGTGCAGCCGATCGGAGGCGGTGCCGAACGGCATGACCCCGCCGTGCTCGGCCTTGATCTTCGCGGCCATCCCGGGCGGCATGTACTTCTCGTCGTGCTTCGCAAGGATCTCGTCGGCCACGAACACGCCATCGGCGTTCATGTGCCCATTGGCGATGACGCCCTGACCCTCGCGAAACAGATCCGGAAGGACTCCGGTGTAGGTCACGGGAACCTCGTGCTTGTAATCGGTGACGAGGAAGCGAATCTGGAGCGTGCCGGGCACCCGGTGAATGCTGCCCTTCGTGACCATGCCTCCGAGCCGGAAGTGCTCATCCACCGGCACCTTCCCGGCGGTCACCTGCGAGGGGACGAAGTAGAAGGTCACGTTCTGCCGGAACGCGGTCAACGCGAGCCCCGCAGCGAGCGCGACGCCCGCCACGATTCCGCCCACGAGCAGCATCCGGCGCCTGCGCGGCGTCATGCCTCTCCTCCTTGCAGCGCGAGCTCATTTCGCACGGCGATGCGGCGGCGCGCTTCGAGGCGCGCGCGCGCGAGCGACCGCCGCGCCCAGACGATGTTGAGGATCAGCACGGCGAAGGCGATCCCGTAGGCGGGCCAGAGGTATTGAGCATACCCCCCCATACGCAAGAATGCCGTCATGAAATCACGACCTCCCGGAGCCAGCTCGCCGAGCGCTCGCGACGCAGGATCTCCCCTCGCAGCCGCACCAGCAGAATGGCGACAAAGTACAGCGTGAAGCCGAGGAACATCATCAGCAAGGGAATCAGCATCGGGAGCGCAATGGTGGGCGCTCCGAGTCTCATCACCGAGGGCGCCTGATGGAGCGAATTCCACCAGTACACCGAGAAATGAATGATCGGCACATTGACGACTCCGACCACCGCGAGCACGGCACTCGCCCGGTCGGCGCGCTGGGTATCGTCGAACGATGACCGCAGCCCGATGTACCCGAGGTAAAGGAAGAACAGCAGCAGCACCGAGGTGAGCATCGGATCCCATTCCCAGTACGTGCCCCACATCGGGCGGCCCCACAGCATGCCGGTCATCAGGGCCGCCGCCGTGAACGAGGCGCCGATCGGCGCACAGCTTGCCGCCACGGCGTACGCGACCTTCATGCGCCAGATGAGCCCCACGGCCGAGGCCACGGCCATCGTCACGTAGACCATGAGCGCCATCCAGGCGCACGGGACATGGGCGTACATGATTCGGAACCCATCGCCCTGCTGCCAGTCCTTTGGCGCGAGCACCAGGCCTCCATAGAGCGCTGCGACGATGATCAGACCCGCCGGCCACGCAAACCATGGCGTGAGCCGCGTGGCCAGCCGGTAAACGTGTGGCGGGGAGCCGAGCCGATGAAACCAGGTCCAGGTCATGATGCGAACACTACTCCAGGCTGATGCGCACGGCGGCTGCCGCGGCGAGCGGCGCTAGCGTCAGACACAGCACCAGAATCGCGGCGAGCAGCTCGAGGGGTGCCGCCAGGCTCTCATTGTGCATGGCGAGCTCCGTCGCCCGAGCACCGAAGATGAGGATGGGCACCGCAAGCGGCAAGGTGAGCACCGAGAGCAGTACGCCGCTGCGCTTGACGCCGAGCGTGAGCGCAGCCCCGATCGAGCCGAGCAAGCTGAGCGCGAGCGTACCGATGGCGATCGCTGCCATGATCCAGAGCAGCGCAGAGTCCGGCGCCCCGAGCGCGACGCCCATCAGCGGGGAGATGAGCGCAAGTGGCACGCCCGTGAGCAGCCAATGCGCCGCGGTCTTTGCAAAGAGAAGCCACGTCAGCGAACGGCCGGAGAGCGCATACTGCTCGAGAGTTCCGTCGTGAGCGTCGTCGCGGAACAGGAACTCGAGCGCGAGCATGGAGGACAGCAGCGCCGCAACCCACAGCACCCCCGGGGCGACCCCCCGCAGCTGCGCGAGCTCGGGAGTGATGGCGAGCGGAAACAGCACCGTGACGATCACGAAGAAGGCCGGCGGCTGAACGAGCTGCTCGCGCTTACGGAACGCCAGACGCAGGTCGCGCGCGAGCGCGAGCCGCGCCGCCTCGAGCGCCGAGGGGATCTCGCGCTGCGGGAGCAGCAGGGCGGCCGAGACGGTCATGGCTGGCTCTGCCGCAAGCTCATGCAATGGAGGGGTGCATGCTGGAAGGGGTTCATGCTGGCAGCCTTTATGCTGCAGAAAGTCTGTGCTGCCGGGTAGGCTCATGTCGCGGAAAGCTGCAGGCGTCGCACCAGCTGCGGGCTGACGGCGATCTCCTGATGCGCGGCTACGATCGCGAGCCCGCCGGCACGCACGTGCTGCTCCAGGAGCTGGCCGACGAGCCTCTGGCCCTCGGTATCGAGATTCGTCGTGGGCTCATCGAGCAGCCACAGGGGGGCTGCAAAGAGCGCGAGCGCGGCCAGCGCAACGCGCCGCCGCTGGCCGGCCGAGAGGGTCCGCACCAGCCGGTCCGCAAGCCCCGGGGCACCGACCGACTGAAGCGCGCCGGCGACCTGGGGAGCCGATAGGCGCCGGCGCAAGCCGACCCAGTAGCGCAGATTCTCTCCCGCGGTGAGGTCGGCCTTGAGCGGGGGCTCGTGGCCGAGATAGGTGAGCGAGGCATGAAAGGCGGGCAGATCTTCCTGCACATCATGTCCGCTCCAGATCACTCTGCCCTCCTCCAGATACAGCATCCCGCACAGCGCCCGCAGCAAGGTCGTCTTGCCCGCCCCATTGGCCCCGGTCACCTGCAGGAGCTCGCCCCCGCTGACCTCGAGGGCGAGCCCACGCAGCACATGGCGCTCGCCACGCCACAGATGGAGGTTTTCGGCTCGCAGGGACAATTCGGATCGGACTCCAGGCGGCTTCACGACGGAGGACTCAACGTCGAGCGCAAGAACGGGGCACCGCCCAAGACGCGATATTCTCCCAAATTCAGGCATTTACCGCTATAACGCCGGGTGTCCCCGCGATGCGACTCGCGTCGCGAGTTCTGTACAATCCGGGGCCGCACCCCTTGCCCGGGTGGCGAAATTGGTAGACGCAAGGGACTTGAGACCATTGAGCACCCAGGCCGGGAAACCCCTGGTGTGAATGGGGTCAAATTCGGTGGAACAGCAGCACGTC
>JASHUC010000301.1 GCA_030040235.1 Gammaproteobacteria bacterium
CGTCGACAAATTGAGCGAAGATCACGCGCCGACCGTCGGGTGACCATCGAGGACTTCCCGCACTCCCATCGAGTGCGGTGAGACGCTTCAGCCCGCTCCCATCCGGATGGACGATGTAGACGGCGGTCCTCTGCATGAGCTCCCATCCCGGGGCAGTCGGAAAATAGGACCGGCGATGCGGCATGTTCCGGTCCGACGAGAACGCGATCCACTTGCCGTCCGGCGACCAGCTGGGACGGAAATTCCCGGACGTGTTGCGAGTGAGATTGCGGAGCCGGTGAGTCGCGACATCGAGCAGCCAGATGTTCGCGGTGCCGCCCTCTCGTGTGGAGACGAACGCGAGCGTCCGCCCGTCCGGAGACAGAGCCCCCTGATCATCGAAGGCGGGACTATCGGTCAGCCGCTCCAGGCCGGAGCCATCCGGATGGACCCGGAATACATCCGCCGATCCGAACCGCTCGGACGTGAAGACGATCCAGCGGCCGTCGGAGGAGAAGGATGGATCGTAGTCCGGCTCCAGATTGCTCATGAACGGGCGCTGATGCGTTCCGTTCGGCGCCGACAGATAAAGTCCAAGCACAGGCTTGCCGATCGGCCACCACACGATCTTCTCTATGGGAGCCCCTGCCGCAGAGGTCGATGCGGTTACTACCAGGGCCACGAGAATCGACAGACGGCAGCGTAGACTCACGGCGCACCTCTTGCCATCGGCATGCCAGAGCACCCGACAGCGCGGCGGGTCCTGCTCGCACGCACACTGTCGAGCGCCCACGCAGCTCTCAAGCTCGAAGTCACCAGCGGCCAGCGGGACGCGATGAATTGCGACTCAACCAGTATCAATAGTGTCGGGCCGCCTCCTGTACTACGATGCGCGTCGGCGCCGGCTCGATGCGACGCTGCTCGTGCTTTTCGCGAGGAGCAATTTTGAACAAAGGACGTGATTGATGGGACGGTTCGAGTATCTCACGTTAGCGATCGCACTCGCGATGGGCATGACGGCCATTGCTCGCGCGCAATCCGACTCATCCGCCAGTGTCGACAGCGGCGACCGCTGGTGCAGATCGAGTCCCGTACCCGCCTTCTGTCACGCCGTCCGCGGCGTGCGCGCTTACGGATGGCCCGCGCAGAGCCGCTCCGAAGTCATGGCGTCCAATGGCATGGTGGTGACGAGCCAACCCCTCGCGGCACAGGCGGGTCTTCAGATCCTGATGCATGGCGGCAACGCGATCGATGCCGCGGTCGCCACCGCCGGTGTGCTGAGTGTCACCGAGCCCATGATGGTCGGAATCGGGGGCGACCTCTTCGCCGTCATTTACATCGCGAAGGACCACAAGGTGTACGTGCTGAATGCCAGCGGCACTGCCCCGAGCGGCGCCACGCTCGAGCATTTGAACAAGCTCGGCTATCACTGGGATCCGACGAACTGGGGGCCGAGCTCGGGCATGCCCCGCAACGGAATTCTGGCGGTGACCGTGCCGGGTACGGTATGGGGCTGGGACGCGGTGCTGCGGCGATTCGGTACCCTGTCGTTCAAGGAGGTTCTGGCGGCGGCGGCTTCGTATGCCGAGGATGGCTTTCCGGTCTCCGAGCGCATCGCCGGTGATTGGAAGCTGCCGCCCGCTCTGCCGCTCGAGGGCTGCTGTACGCAACTCGATCCCGAGTCGCTGAAGGTCTGGTACCTGAACGGCAAGCCGCCCGCGCCCGGGCAGATCTTCAGGAACCCGGACCTTGCCCGCACGCTCCGGCTGCTCCAGTCACGCGGTGCAGACGCCTTCTATAAAGGAGAGATCGCCCGAGCCATCGTTGCGAGGTCCAACGCGCTCGGCGGCTCCATGACGCTGGAAGACCTCGCGAGCTATCGGGGCGAATGGGTCGAGCCCGCCCGCATGCAGTATCACGGCTACGATGTGCTCGAATTACCCCCTCCCTCGCAAGCTTGGGCCGCGAGCGAGATGCTCGAAATTCTGCAGGAATGTGCGCCCAAGTGGGCACCGGGCGAAACGCTCGCATCGCTCGGTCCGGCGAATCCGCTCTACTGGCATATGCTCGTCGAGGCGAAGAAATTCGCCTACGCAGATCTGTTTCGCTACAACGCCGATCCGGATTTCACGAACATCCCGCTCGCGAAGCTCCTCTCCGCGGCGCATGCAGCCTCGCTCTGCGCAAAGTTCGATCCCCGCCATGCCTCGGCCACCGGTCCGCCGAGCGATGCGGATCTGAAGGGCGACACCATCGTCCTGTCCACCGCGGACAAGGAGGGCAATATGGTGGCGTGGGTGAACAGCAACTTCGCTGCGTTCGGCTCGGGCATCACCGTGCCCGGCTACGGATTCGTGCTTCACAACCGCGGTGCGCTGTTCACGCTCGACCCGAAGAGCCCGAACGTCATCGCGCCGCATAAGAGACCCTTCAATACGCTGTCGGCGGGATTGCTGATGCGGGATGGGCGACCCGTCATGACCGTGACGCTGATGGGAGGCGACATGCAGGCGCAAGGCCATGCGCAACTGCTCGTCGACGTGATCGACCTCGGCGCCAACGTGCAGGCGGCGGCAGACATGGCACGGTTCCGGCACACCCAGATTTCCAACGTCTTGAGCCTCGAGTCTCCGCTCTACGACCTGGTCGGAGGAGCTCTGGCCGCGATGGGTCACAGCGTCCAGTCCGTCAATGGTCAAAGCGTCGGGGGGGTGCAGGTGATCCAGTTCGTGCCAATCAATGCGTCATCGCGCTACTACCGAGGCGGCTCCGATTTCCGCAAGGATGGGCAGGCCGTCGGATGGTGATGGCCGGCGGTGGCCCTCATGTCAAGCACGGAAATCGAACGCCTGGGTCTCGTTCTTTGGCAGTACCTGCGACTCGGAGCTGCGCTCGAGCGGCGACAGGCAATCATCGCCTTCGGCGGCCATGATCTGCGAGTCGCGGATTGGGCTGCGCAGCTGTGGCTCGATGGGTGGGCCCCGACGCTGGTTCTCTCGGGCGGATTGGGCTATTACACCAGCAAGATTTGGCACGAGCCCGTAGCGCAAAAATTCCGCCGGATTGCGGTCGAG
>JASHUC010000302.1 GCA_030040235.1 Gammaproteobacteria bacterium
GTGTGCGGATTGTCGACACGGAAGATGCGCACACCCTCGCCGATCCAGAACTCGACGACGCTGGCGAGCTCCATCCACAGCTCGCGCCGCGCGGAACTCTCGAAATCGAGCGGGTAGATGTCCTGATACTTCTTCGGCGGGTTCTCCGCGTACTGGATGGTGCCGTCCGGACGTTTGAGAAACCACTCGGGATGCTCCCTTACGTAGGGATGATCCGGACTGCACTGGAAAGCGATGTCGAGCGCGATCTCCAGGCCGAGCTCGCGAGCGCGCGCGAGGAGGCGGCGAAAGTCCTCGAGCGTGCCGAGCTCGGAGTGGACCGCCTTGTGACCACCCGCCGCGCTGCCGATCGCCCAGGGACTTCCCGGATCGCTGGTCGCGCGAGCCGGGACGTTGTTTGCCCCTTTGCGGTGCGTCGAGCCGATCGGGTGGATCGGCGGAAGATAGAGCACGTCGAAGCCCATCTCCGCGACGTAGGGCAGGCGCGCCTCGCAATCGGCGAAGGTCCCGTGCGCCCCGGGCGGGCTCCCCGCCGAGCGCGGAAACATCTCGTACCATGTCGAGTAGCGCGCCCGCGCGCGATCCACGACGACCGCGAGCGGCGGCTCGCGCTCGTGCCACCGCTCGCGATCGGGATAACGCCCGGCGAGCCCGTTCAGCTCTTCGGCTTGAGCGAGCGCCACGCGGGCCGCCGCACTTTCGTTTGGATCGGTAAGCGCCTGGGCCCACTCCAGAAGCCGGCGCCGCTCCTCCCCCGGTGCGACCCGAGCGGCGGCGAGGCGGATGAGCCCGGCGCCGCGCTCGAGGTCCATGGTCACCTCATCGCCGGCCGCCTGCCTCTTCAGCAGATCGCCGCGCCAGGTCGAAAGGTGATCCACCCAGCCGCACACCGTGTAAAGGTAACAGCCGAGCGAGCGCACTTCGAAGTGGGCGCGCCAGCGGTCGTTGCCGAGAGGCCGCATCGGCACACGGCGCCACTCGGCTTCGGACTCGTGGCGGTGCAGCATCATGCAGCTGACGGCCTCGTGCCCGTCGGCGAACACATCGGCCTCGACGATCACGCTCTCTCCGACGACGCGCTTGACGGGGAAGCGACCCTCATCCACGCACGGTGCCAGCGCCTCGATCACCACGCGTACCGCGGTGCCGGGCTCCGCGCTGCTGTCGTATCCCGATGCGCTGCGGCGCCGTACGGTCACCATTGGGGCCTAATCCGGCTGCAGGAACACGGCGCCGAGCGGGGGAAGGCGCAGGCTGAGGGAGTGGAAGCGGCCGTGCGAGGGGAGCGGCGCGGCCTCGACGCCCCCGAGGTTGCCTTGGCCGCTGCCACCGTAGATCTGTGCGTCGCTGTTGAGGCGCTCGCGCCAGAACCCGCCGCGCGGCACCCCGACCCGGTAGTTCTCGCGCACGACCGGGGTGAAGTTGCAGACGACGAGCACCTCGCGCCCGCTGCCGCGCGGCTTGCGCAGGAACGCAATGATGCTCGATTCCCAGTCGTTCGCGTCGATCCACTCGAATCCATCCGGGGAGAAATCGAGCTCGTAGAGCGCCGGCGTGTCGCGGTAGAAGCGGTTGAGATCCCGCACCCAGCGCTGCACACCCGAGTGCAGCGGGTAGGCGAGCACGTGCCATTCGAGGCTCTCCTCGTGCTGCCACTCGCGCCGCTGGCCGAACTCCGAGCCCATGAACAGCAGCTTCTTGCCGGGGTGACCCCACATGTAGCCGTACAGCAGCCGCAGGTTCGCGAACTGCTGCCACTCGTCCCCGTGCATCTTGCCGATGAGCGAGCCCTTGCCGTGGGTCACCTCATCGTGGGAGAGGGGCAGGAGGAAGTTCTCGGTGAAGGCGTACCAGATCGAGAACGTGAGCGCATTGTGATGGTACTTGCGAAACACGGGATCGGTCTGGAAGTACTTGAGCGTGTCGTGCATCCAGCCCATGTTCCACTTCAACCCGAACCCGAGTCCGCCGAGGTAGGTGGGGCGTGAGACCATGGGCCATGCGGTGGACTCCTCCGCGATGGTTTGCGCGGCCGCATGGTCACGATAGACCGCCGCGTTGATTTGTTTGAGGAACTCGACGGCCTCGAGGTTCTCGTGCCCCCCGTAGCGGTTCGGAATCCACTCGCCGGCCTTGCGCCCGTAATCGAGATAGAGCATGGAGGCGACGGCATCGACGCGCAGCGCATCGGCGCGGTAGCGATCGAGCCAGAAGAGCGCGCTGCTGCCGAGGAAATCGCGCACCTCCGCGCGGCCGTGATTGAAGATCGAGCTGTTCCACTCCGGATGGTATCCCTGGCGCGGGTCGGCATGCTCGTAAAGATGCGTGCCGTCGAAGAAGGCGAGCCCGTGCTCGTCGCTCGGAAAATGCGAGGGCACCCAGTCGAGAATGACGCCGATCCCGCGCTGGTGCAGAACCTCGATGAGGTACATGAAGTCCTGCGGAGTGCCGTAGCGGGCGGTCGGGGCGAAATAGCCGGTGACCTGATAGCCCCAGGAGCCGTAGAAGGGGTGCTCCATGACCGGCATCAGTTCGACGTGGGTGAAGCCCATGTCGGCCACATAGTCGGCGAGCGAGCTCGCGAGCTCGCGGTAGTTGAGCCGGCGGTGATGCTCCTCCGGTACGCACCGCCACGAGCCGAGGTGCACCTCGTAGACCGACCAGGGTGAATCGAGCGCGTTGCGCCGCGCGCGGTCCCGCTGCCACTCGATGTCGTTCCATTCGTAGCCGAGGTCGGCCACGATCGAGGCGGTGCGCGGTGGCGTCTCGCACCGAAACGCGAAGGGGTCGCTCTTCTCCACACGGTAACCGCCGAGCCGCGAGCGGATGTGGTACTTGTAGAGTGCGCCGGGCCCCACCTCGGGCACGAAGCCTTCCCAGATGCCGGATCGGTCCCAGCGCGCCTCGAGCGCATGGCTCGCGGGATCCCAGCCGTTGAAATCCCCGACGACGCTCACCCCTGCCGCATTCGGCGCCCACACGGCGAAATGCGTGCCGTTGCGCCCGTCCTGGACGCTCGCATGCGCCCCGAGCATCTCGTAGGCCCGATACAGCGTGCCTTCCTTGAAGAGATAGATGTCGTTGTCGGTGAGCTTGCGCATGAGCGACACAACGTCCGCCGCGCCCGGTGGGTTCCGCGGCCGATCATCGTACACAAGCTTGTGTAGATCCGCCCGCGAGCGGGGTCGCGGCCGGTTGCGGGGACGGGGGCGCGCACGGGCCGCCTCATGCCGCTATGCGGAAGAGACCCGCGGTCCTAAAATGGATCTGCGAGCACCAGCGCCAGCCGGCAAGCACCCCGGCGAACTGATATCCGGTGGCGCGCGCTCCGATCGAGAGGTCCACGTCGTGGCGCAGCTCCGCTCCATCGCGCTGTCAGTGTCACGAGCGCCGCCCGCATGTCCACCGTGAGCGCAGCAGCCGGCACGCGCCAGCCGATCGTCATCGCCCATCGCGGCGCGAGCGGCTATGCACCCGAGCACACGCTCGCCTCGTACGTCCTCGCGATCCTTCAGGGAGCCGATTACATCGAGCCCGACCTCGTCAGCACGCGCGACGGGGTGCTCGTCGCGCGTCACGAGAACGAGATCGGGGGCACCACGGATGTGGCGCAGCATCCGCAGTTCGCATCCCGCCGGGTCCGCAAGGCGATCGACGGGGTGACCGTCGAGGGCTGGTTCACGGAGGACTTCACGCTCGATGAGTTGAAGACGTTGCGCGCCCGGGAGCGCATCGCGCAGCTGCGTCCCGGGAGCGCTCGATTCGACGGCCAGTTCGAAATTCCGACACTCGCGGAGATTCTCTCCCTCGCTCGCGCCATGGACGCGCAGCGCGAAGCTGCGGCACGCGCGCGCGGGCTCGCAGCGCCGCCGCGCATCGGGGTGTATCCGGAGACCAAGCACCCGAGCCACTTCGCTCGCTGCGGACTCGCGCTCGAGGCTCCGCTGCTCGAGGCGCTGCGCGGCGCCGGGTACGAGGGGCACGGCGCGCCGGTCTTCATTCAGTCCTTCGAGGTCGGTAACTTGCAGGCACTGCGAGGCGTGACGGAGCTGCCCCTGGTGCAGCTCATCGAATCAAACGGCGCGCCGCGCGATCTGGTTGAGCGGGGCGATCCGCGCGGTTACCGCGATCTGATCACCGCGCACGGACTCGCGCAGATCGCGGGTTACGCGGATGCGGTCGGCGTGGACAAAGTCCTCGTCATCCCCCGCCGCGGGGACGGCTCCCTCACCCATGAGACCCGCCTCGTGCGCGAGGCGCACGCCGCGGGGCTCGCGGTGCACGCATGGACGTTCCGGGCCGAGAACCACTTTCTGCCGCCTGCGCTGCGCACCGGAGACGATCCCGCGCAGCTCGGCGATCTCGCGGCCGAGGTGCTCGCTTACTTGCGCGCCGGCATCGACGGGTTCTTCATCGACCAGCCGGTGCTCGGGGTGCGGGCGCGCGCGCAGTTCGCTGCGCACCGCGGGGGCTGATGCGGCACGGGTGTGCGGGCCTCTCGCGGCCGTGCTAACGGGGGTGGATGCGCCGCGGCGCGACGAACACCAGCGACTCGTCCGCAAGGGCTGCGTTCGGGGATTGTTCCGCACAACCGAGGACGGCGCGGGCGCGGCGAGCCGCGGCTTGCGTCTCGTGCGGCACGGCGTCCATTTGCACGGCGGGGGCGAGCAGGAAGCCCTGCACGCTCACCGGTCCGCACCGCGCGAGCAGCTCGAGCTGCGCCTGCCGCTCGACGCCTTCCGCCACGACCTGCAGCCCGAGTCCGTGGCACAGCGCAATGACCGAGCGGGCGATGGCGATCGCACGCGGGCTCGAATCGAGCGCCTCGATCAGCGTGCGATCGAGCTTCACACGCGTGATCGGCAGCTGCTCGAGCGAGGTGAGCGAGGAGTATCCGGTGCCGAAATCGTCGAGCGCGATCTGCACGCCGAGCCTGCGCAGCTCCTCGAGCGCGTGAATCGTCGCGGGGCCGGTCTGCATCACGGTTTCGGTGAGCTCGAGCTCCAGAGCGCTCGCGGGCAGCCCGGCGGCACGCAGCGCCGTGGTCACGTGCTCGACGAAGTCGCTTTCGAAGAACTGCGGTGCCGAGACGTTGATGGCCACCGACGCCCGGTGCCACCCCATCGCACGCCAGTGGGTCACGGCGCTCGTCGCCGAGTGCAGTACCCAGCCGGTGAGCTCGTGCATGAGCCCGGTTTCCTCGGCGACGTGAATGAATTCCGCAGCGGTAGCGATGCGGCCGTCCGGCATGCGCCAGCGCAACAGCGCCTCGACTCCGGTCGGCTCGAAGGTGTGCAGCGCGATGAGCGGCTGATACATGAGCAGGAGCTGCCCGGTCTCCACCGCCCGGCGCAGCGATTGCTCCATGCTGAAGTGCTGTGCGGCCGCGTCCGAGAGCTCCGGGCTGAAGAGCGCGAAGCGGTTGCGCCCCAGGTCCTTGGCCCGAAAGAGTGCGACATCGGCGGCACGCAGCAGCATGTCGGGATCGGTCGCGTGGTCCGGATAGAGACTCGCCCCGACGCTGGCACTCGTCGAGAGCACCCGTCCATCCACGACGAGCGGCTGCTGGAGCGCATCGAGCAGCCCCGCCACTCGTTGAGCCAGGTCCTCGGCAGAGTGCACGTTCTCGAGCAGCACCGTGAACTCGTCCCCGCCGAGCCGCGCGATGAACGACTCCGATCCGGCCGCGAGCTGCAGCCGCTCCCCGATCGCCTGCAGCACCCGATCACCGAAGGTGTGCCCGAGGGTGTCGTTGATGGACTTGAAATTGTCGAGATCGACGAACAGCAGCGCAAAGCGCTCGTGAGCGGCGGCCGCGTGCGCGATCACCATCTCGAGCTGCGTGCCGAGATTGCGCCGGTTGGGAAGCTTCGTGAGCGGATCGTGGTGTGCGAGATGATGCAGCTGGCGGGTGCGTTCGGCCACATGCTCCTCGAGTTCCGACTGCTGCCTGCGCAGCTCCTGCTCGACTGCGGCGATCTGGTTTGCCATCGCGTTGAAGGATTCGGCGAGCTGATCGAGCTCGGTGAGTCCGGCCCGCTGCGCCCTTGCATCGCGCTCCCCGGCGGCGAGCCTGCGGGTCGTGGCCATCAGGCGCCGCACGGGCAGGATGATGCGGAACGCGAGCGCTGCCGAGATGAGGAGCACCACGGCCATCACGGCCACGCCGGTCACCGTGAGCGTGCGCTGCGCGTCGGCGGCTGCCGCGGCGGTGTGCTCGGCCGCCTGCGCAAGAGCGACGCGAGCGGGCTGCTGCAGATGTACTTGCGCGAAGCTGAGCAGCGCGGCCCCTTCCTGCACGAAGTCGCGGCGCGCGGCCCCGTTTGCCGCATCGAAGTGCTCGATCTCGGCGCGCAGCCGCGCGGCCTGCCGCAGGTCGTCCTGGGTGAGCTCGAGCCACGCCGGGCCCGGTGAGCGGGCCAGCTCCTCGGCGTTCGCCTCCAGCACCGACCGAAAACGTTGCTCGGCGCGCGCGGCATCGGCCCCCGTCGCCGGCTCGGCCCGCAACGCGTTGATCGCCGCATCGAGATTCGCCAGCGAGCGCCGAGCGATCACCTCGTTGCCCCCGATCGCGAGACCCTCGCCCCCCGCGGAGCGTACGCGGCGGCCGATCGCATCGAGCAGCGTGCGTCGCTGCATCTGCCATTGTTGACGCCGCGCCGCGTGCAGCGTCAGCTCGCGGCCGCGGTCGATGTGGGTCGCTACCGAGCTCGCGAAGGAGGCTTTCGAGGCGGAATCGGCGAGCCTGTCAGACTCACGGAGCGCGTGCATGGTGGAGAAGTACGCGTCGACTGCGCTCATGAGCTCGCCCTGTGCGCTGGCGAGCGTATCGGCATCCGCTGGTCGGTCGGGTGCGCTTGAATCGTCCGCACTGCCCGCTCCGAGATATTCCTCGACTACCCGGTCGTAGGCCGCCATGGCCTCGATCACCACGCCCGCGCGGCGCGAGAGCGGCTCGTAGGTCCCCTGCATACTGCGCACCGCCTCGACGGCGGCGCGGGTGGTGCGGCTCGCGATGATGTGCCCGAGAAGGATGACGGCGCCGACGGCGGCGAGACCCAGCGCGAGATGGCCCCCGAGTCCGAGCGGGAATGACCACGCCCTGCGCGTGGGCCGCGGCGCGATCACGGGGGCGAGGTCCACGACCCTCGACACGGGATACCCTCGACATGCGACATAAGGAAAAGGCCCGGAATGCGCCTTCTTCTAAGGCTGCGGATGCTGCGCTGGCCTGACCTTGGCCGTCCGCCGACGGCGTCCCAGAACATGCGCCTCTGGCGAGCTCGGGCTGCGTTAAACGGGCTGTAGGAGTTGCTTTATACTGGCGGCATGACTGAGCTTGCTGATAGCTTCGATTCGGCCTTCGCCAAGGCCGTCGATCTGGGCAATCGGCTCGCCGATAAGGACAAAGATGCCGATCTGTGGGACATTGCCGACGGATTGCTCGCCGGCGCGTTGCAGTACTGGCTCTATTCTCGCCAGCCCTGCGGCGACCCGCGCTGTCAGGATTGCATGCCGATCAGCACCGCCGAAGGTCGCATGGCGGAGCTGAAGCGTCTCGTCGAGCAGCTCGCCTCCGAGAGTGAATACTTCCATACGCCGACCGACGCCAACGCCGGGCGCGCTTGACGCTTGAACATCGAAGCTCAGCAAAGCGAGCCGATCCTCGCAGAAGTCGTCGTGATCGGAGCCGGTCCCTGCGGCCTGTTCGAGGTCTTTGAGCTTGGGCTTCTCGGTATCGGTGCCCACCTGATCGATTCGCTGCCACACCCGGGGGGGCAGTGCGCGGAGCTGTACCCCGACAAGCCGATCTACGACATCCCCGGCATCCCGGTGTGCGGGGCACAGGAGCTCATCGATCGGCTGCTGCAGCAGATCCGGCCGTTCAATGCTCCCATGCACCTCGGGCAGGAGGTCGTCGAACTCAACCGTCACGAGGGCCGCTTCCTGTTGCGCACGAGTGCCGGCACGCGTTTCGATGCGGGAGCGATCGTGATTGCGGGCGGCCTGGGCTCCTTCCAGCCCCGGCGACTCGGCCTCGAGGGTTGTGAGGCCTTCGAGGGGCGCTCCATCCACTATCGGGTACGCAACGCGAGCGAGCTTCACGGCAAGCGGCTCGTGATCTTCGGCGGGGGCGATTCCGCGCTCGACTGGACACTCGCGCTTGCCCCCTCGGCGCAGAGCCTGACGCTCGTGCATCGGCGTCCGGAGTTCCGCGCCGCGCCCGCCTCGGTCGCCAAGATGCGCGAGCTCGCGGCCGCCGGTCGCGTCCGCTACATCGAGGGCCTTGCGCAGTCGCTCATCACCGCCGCGGGCGAGCTCACCGGCGTGCACGTCAAGCAAGCCGACGGGGAGACGCATGCCCTGCCGGCCGACCGATTGCTCGCATTTTACGGCCTGCACCCGAAGCTCGGCCCGATCGGCGAATGGGGCCTCGAGCTCGAAAGAAAGGCCCTGAAGGTGAACACCGAGAACTACCAGACGAGCGTGCCTGGCATCTTCGCGGTCGGCGACATCAATACCTATCCGGGCAAGAAGAAGCTCATCCTCTCCGGCTTTCACGAGGCGGCGCTCGCGGCCTTCGGCATCCAGCATCACCTCTACCCGCAGAAGAAGCAGTTCCTGCAGTACACGACGACGAGTCCGGTGATGCACAAGCGACTCGGCGTTCCCGACACATAACGACTGACCCCTGCGGCTCTCGGTCCATGGACCCACGCATCGCCGATCTGCTGACGCTGCTCGAGCTCGAGCGGCTCGAGGTGAATCTGTTCCGAGGGGAGAGCCGCGATATCGGCAGCCCGCAGGTCTTCGGCGGCCAGGTGCTCGGGCAGGCGCTGATGGCCGCCTCCCGCACCGTCGAGGGACGGGTCGTGCACTCGCTGCACGCCTACTTCCTGAGGCGCGGTGATTTCAATGCACCGATCGTCTACGAGGTCGATCGCAGCCGCGATGGACAAAGCTTCTCCAACCGCCGCGTGATCGCCATCCAGCACGGCGAGCAGATCTTCAACATGACCGCCTCGTTCCAGGTGGTCCAGCCGGGGCTCGAGCACCAGATTTCGATGCCGTCCGTTCCGCCCCCCGAGTCGCTCGCCGACAGCTCCCACGTCGATCCCGAGCTCCTGGCGCGACTCCCCGAGCGCGTGCAGCGGTTGCTCGAGACGCCGCGGCCGTTCGAGTTCCGCAGCGTTCAACCGATCTCCCGGCTCTCCGTCTCCAGGGTCGCCCCGGTGCGCCAGATCTGGTTGCGCGCGGTGAGCGCGGTACCGGATGAGGAGACGGTGCAGCGATGCCTGCTCGCCTACGTATCCGATTTCTACCTTCTAGAGACCGCGACGCTGCCGCACGGAATCTCGAGCTTGAGTGGCAAGGCCGTCGTCGCCAGCATCGATCATGCGATGTGGTTTCACCGCCCGCTGCGGGTGGATGACTGGCTGCTCTACGCGGTCGAGAGTCCGAGCGCTTCGGGATCGCGCGGCTTTGCGCGCGCGAGCGTCTTCTCGCGCGACGGCCGCCTGGTTGCGAGCACCGCCCAGGAGGGGCTGGTGCGAGTGGTGGGCGGGACGGCGCTGCCGCCGCACGATTGAAGTCCCCCGAAAGCGGCCGGCGCAGCCTCACCGGTCAACGATCCGTTGCGGCGATCGTAGCAATCTCGCGCAGCAGAATCGGATTGAAATCGCGAGGCTGCTCGAGCATCTGGAAGACGCCGGCGTTCTTCAACGGCACCAGCCGGAATCCCGGCACGAGCTTGCGGATGCGTTGCTCGCTCACCCGGCCGGAATTGGTGTCGATGGCAACGATCGGCACGTGAATGCGCGGCAGCAGCGTCGCGAAGTCCACCGAGTTCAGATTGACGAGGGTCGCGATGGCGATCTGCGGCGGCTCGCGCGCCATATCGTCGGCGACCTTGCGCACGAAGGCCGGGGGGGTGGTCCGCGCGAAAAGCAGCGGTACGAAGCGATGCATCTGACCGATGAAGTCGCTGCGGAAAGCCGCGATCTGTCTGTCGACCACCTGAGGCGGAAGAGGCGGCAGGCCGAGGCTCCTGAAGGTATCCACGCCGACGATTCCGAGCAGCCGCTCCCCGATCAGCGGGGCGGCTTCGAGGGCGACCGGACCGCCCATGAGGTGACCGACGAGCACGATGCGGCGGTTGGGCAGCCGCCGTGCCACGGCGGCGACGTCCTCTCCGTAGCGAGCCATCGACCACTCGGTGCGGTTCCGGCCCGATTCCCCATGCCCCGCGAGGTCGAGCGTGACGGTCGTATAGCGCGACTCGAGATCCGCAAGCTGCGCTCTCCAGTACGTCGAATTACAGGCCCAGCCGTGGATCAACACGACTGCCGGCTCGCCGTGTCCGTACACGTGGTATGCGATGCGCACCCCATCGGCCGAGTCGGCGAAGAGCGGCACGCCCGCGGAATGCGCCGCCGGGCCGGAGACCGCGGCGCTCGGGGGGGCCGATGCCGAGGGCATACTCGAGCGGCCGCACGCCGTGACGGCCAGGCACAGCAAGCCGGCCGCGATCGTTCGTAGCCACATCACGAGCTCTCCTCGACATGCGCGGGCTCGGCGCGCAGTACTTTTCCGGGATTGAGAATGCCGTTCGGGTCGAAGGCGCGTTTGATGGCGCGCATGAGATCGAGTTCCACGCCGGAGCCATAGCGCTCGAGCTCCTCGACCTTCAGCCGCCCGATGCCGTGCTCGGCGCTGAAGCTTCCGCCGAATTCCTGCACGAGGTCGTGGATCGCCCGCATCACCGTCCCGGCTTGCGCCCGGAACGCACGCGCATCTGCCCCGGGGGCCTGGTTCACGTTGAAGTGGAGATTGCCGTCCCCGACATGGCCGTAGGCGACGAGCCGTCCGTCGGGCAAGTGCGTGCGCACCCACTCGTCCCCCCGCTCGACGAATTGCGGCAGCCGCCCGACGGGGACCGATACGTCGTGTTTGAGGCTCGCGCCCTCGAGCCGCTGTGCCTCGGGGATATTCTCGCGCAGACGCCAGAACTCGCTGCGCTGGCGCTCGTTCTGGGCGATCGCGGCATCGAGCGCGAGACCGCTCTCGAGCCCCGCGGCGAGCACATCCTGGGTGAGCGCCTCGAGCGGCTCCTCGGCGCGCGCGGCCGTGAGCTCGCACAGCACGTACCACGGGTGCGCCGAGCCGAGCGGATCGGCGACGCCGGTGATGTGCCGCAGCGCGAGCTCGATTCCGATTCTCGGGATCAGCTCGAACGAGCTCACAAGCTCGCCGCAGCGCTCGCGGAACGCGGCGAGCAGCTCGACCGCGGCGCGCACGTGCGGCACCGCGACGAAGGCGGCGGCGACGTTTCTCACCTTCGGATAAAGCTTCAGGCTCGCGGCCGTGATCACCCCGAGGGTGCCTTCGGCGCCGAGAAACAGCGACTTCACGTCGTAGCCCGTGTTGTCCTTGCGCAGCGGGCTCAGGGTCGAGAGCTCCCGGCCGTCGGCGAGCACCACCTCCAGGCCGAGCACGAGGTCGCGCATCATCCCGTAGCGGAGCACGTGGACGCCGCCGGCATTCGTCGAAAGATTCCCGCCGAGCTGGCAGGTACCTTCCGACCCGAGGCTCAGGGGAAAGAACCGGTCGGCCTGCTCGGCGGCCTGCTGCACGCTCCTGAGCACACAGCCGGCCTCCGCGATGAGTGTGTAGGCGGGCGCATCGAGCGAGCGGATGCGATTGAGCCGGGCGAGCGCGAGGACGATCTGACGGCCCGACTCATCGGGCGTCGCGCCGGCACAGTAGCTCGTGTTTCCGCCCTGCGGGACGACGCCGATCCGCTGCTCGTTACACAGCGCAAGAATCTGCGAGACCTCGGCGACCGTCCGCGGCAGCACCACGGCGCAGGCGCTTCCGTGGTAGAGACCGCGATAATCGGTGAGATACGGAGCGATCTCTGCGGGCGCGCTCAGCACGGCTTCGGCGCCGAGCCGGTCGCGCAGACGATCGCTGATGCTCCGCAAGGGCACTCGAGGACGAGCTCAGCGCGCTAGGCCGCCGCCCGGATCAGGGCGCCGCCCGCAGGGCCGCGCGAGTAGGCGTGCAGCCCGGTCGCGTTCGCAATGATCGTCCAAATGATCGTGAGGACGACGAGGATCGCGATGTTGGTCGCGAGGAAAAGTAGAATGCGTCTCATGGCGGAAAAGTAAGCTCCCGGAGAATGGTCCGCTTGCCTCCTTGGACCTGCCGAGCCGCGGCCGAGTTCGTCTCGCCCCCACTTTACCGATCGGGGGCCCGCGCGGCCATCCTGGGGGCAACAGCCTGATTTACAAGAGCTCGCGAGGGCTCGAGGCCCCTACATGACCGGGTCCGTCAAGCGGCTGTAGACCGCCATCTCGAGACTGCGTGAGCGGCGCGGCCGGCTTCCCGCGCGTGGGTCCTAGCGCAGGAGCGCTCCGAGCGCCCGCCCTACCGCGAAACTCACGAGGCCTGCGCCGCCCCCGATCAACGTCATGCGCAAGGCGCCACGCCAGGCGGAGCGCCCGGTGAATAGACTGAGCGCGAGCCCCACCGAGCACAGTGCGGCCAGGGTGGCCGCCGCGGCGCCGGCGATTCCTGCAACTCCTCTGAGCCCTGCGATGAACGGCACCAGGGGTACCGCTGCGCCGATCGCGAACGATAGAAAGGATGCCGCGGCGGCGCGCCACGGTGAGCCGAGGTCATCCGGATTGAGACCGAGCTCCTCGCGCGACAGCACCTCGAGCGCCTGTTCCGGTCGTGCGAGCAGGGCACGGCTCATCTCGCGCGCCTGCTCGAGGGCGATGCCTCGCGCCTCGTAGATGAGGGCGAGCTCCTCGGCCTCCTCCTCGGGATATGCGGAGACCTCCGCGCGCTCGAGCGCAATTTGATACTCGTACATCTCGCGCTGCGAGCGCACGGATACGTACTCGCCGGATGCCATCGAGAGAGCCCCCGCGAGCAGTCCGGCCGCGCCCGTCGTGAGAATGTACGTCCCGCTCACTCCGGCCCCCGCGATGCCCATGACGAGGCTCGCGTTGGAGATGAGGCCGTCGTTCACGCCGAAGACGGCCGCGCGCAGATTTCCCCCGACGGTGCTGCGATGACGGGCGCCGACTTCGCTCGCCGAGGTGGGCATCGCGTGGCCTCCCGTCGAGACGCTGTAGATCGACAGTCCGCGCAGCTTCATTGCGGCGAGTACGCCGCGTAGCGACCGCGGTCCGAAGCGGCGTACGAGCACGGCAACGATCCGCGCCCGCAGGGAAGGCCGGAACGAACGTGGTGCTGCGGCGCGTGAGGCCGCGCCGGCGCGCTCGCCGAGCCGCTGCCACTCTCCTGCCTGCTCCTCCGCGGCGGCGGCAAGCTTGCGGAACAGCGCGCTCTTGGTGGGATCGGGCTCCGCGCGAGCGACCTCGAGGTACAGCCAGGCCGACTCCTTCTCGTGGAACCAGCTGTCGGCTTCGGAGCTCAGAGTGGAATGTCTTTCTAGGGTGGGCCGGCTGTGTCAAGGAGCCGGTGCAGTGGAATATTCAATACTCGCCGCGGTCCTCGTCCTCTTCCTCATCCTCGTCCCAATCGTCATCGTCATCGTCCTCATCCTCGTCCCAGTCGTCATCTTCTTCCTCTTCGTCCTCTTCCTCCTCCTCTTCCTTTTCCTGCTTGGTCGATGCGGCCCAGCCTTCCGGCTCCCCGATGCGCTCGAGATCCATCTCATGCCAGGCCTCGAGATCGATTTCCTCGATGTCCCCGTCGAGGTATTCGATCTCGACCAGCTCGGAATCCTCATCGACGGAGAGCACCCGGAAGGATTCTTCTTCCTCGAGATTCTCGTACCACTGGCCCGCGAGGGGCTCGTAATCTCTGCTCACCTCTGACTCCCCAGGGAAAGAACTCGCAACCTAAGTTTAAGGGGGTGCTCAAAACGAGTCTATCCCGTATAGTTTTTAATATGGTCGCGC
>JASHUC010000303.1 GCA_030040235.1 Gammaproteobacteria bacterium
GACGCGCAGCTCGAGCGCTCGCCCGACGGTGCTGTTCCTCGATGAGGTGCACCGCTTCAACAAGGCCCAGCAGGACACCTTTCTCCCATTTCTCGAGGATGGGACGCTCATCTTCATCGGCGCGACGACCGAGAACCCCTCCTTCGAGGTGGTGAGCCCGCTGCTCTCGCGTGCGCGCGTGTATGTGTTGAAGCCCCTCGAGCTCGAGGATCTGCTCGCGCTGCTGCGCGCGAGCCTCGCGGACGAGCGACGCGGCCTCGGACAGGAACATCTCGAGGCGCCGCCCGAGGCCCTCGAGCTCATCGCGCGTGCGGCGGACGGCGATGCGCGCCGGGCCCTCAACATGCTCGAGCTCGCGGCCGCCTTGGTCGAAGCCGGTTCGGGCTCCGATGCGCGGCTGCTCAGCCTCACGATCGCGCAGGAGGTCGCAACCGGTGGGCGACGGCGCTTCGACAAGGGGGGCGATCAGTTCTACGACCAGATCTCGGCGCTGCACAAGGCGGTGCGCGGGACCGACCCCGACGGGGCGCTCTACTGGCTCGCGCGCATGCTCGATGGGGGCTGCGATCCACTCTACGTCGCAAGGCGTGCGGTGCGGATGGCGATGGAGGACATCGGGCTTGCCGACCCCAGGGCGCTCGCGCTGGCGCTCGATGCGTGGGATGCCTACGAGCGGCTGGGCAGCCCCGAGGGGGAGCTCGCGCTCGCCGAGCTCATCGTCTATCTCGCGTGCGCACCGAAGAGCAATGCGGTGTATATCGCCCTCGGCGAGGCCATGGAGGACGTGGAGCGCTTCGGAACGCTCGATGTGCCGTTGCGCTTGCGAAACGCGCCCACCCGGCTCATGAGGAACCTGGGCTACGGGCGCGGGTACCGCTATGCCCACGACGAGCCGGATGCCTTCGCCGCCGGCGAGCGTTACCTGCCGGATGAGCTTGCGGATCGGCGATACTACCGTCCGACGCCGCGAGGTCTCGAGATTCGCATCGCCGAGGCCCTGGCGCGTTTGCGCACCAAGAGCTCATCCGAGAAGCCATGATCGATCCCAAGCTGCTGCGCAATGAGCCGCAGGCGGTCGCGCGCAATCTCGCGCGGCGCGGCTTCGCGCTCGATGTGGCGCGGCTCGAGGCCCTCGAGGACGAGCGCAAGCGTCATCAGATCGAGGCCGACCGCCTGCGTGCCGAGCGCAACAGCAACGCCAAGGCCGTGGGGGCGGCGAAGGGCCGCGGCGAGGATACGACTGCGCTCATCGCGCGCGGGGAGAGCCTGACGCACGAGCTGGCGCGGGTGGACGCATCCCTCGGCCGCGTGCAGCAGGAGCTCGAGCGCTGGCAGCTCGAGATTCCGAATCTCCTCGACGGTTCCGTGCCCGACGGACGCGACGAGTCCGCGAATCTCGAGATGCGGCGCTGGGGCGAGCCGCGGCGCTTCACCTTCGAGCCTCGCGATCACGTGGCACTCGGTGAGCGGCTGGGGGGATTCGATTTCGAGGCGGCGGCGCGCATCTCGGGCGCCCGTTTCCTGGTGATGCGAGGCGCGGTGGCTCGCCTGCACCGGGCGCTCGCACAGTTCATGCTCGACCTGCATACGCAGGAGCATGGTTACACCGAGGCGTACGTGCCGTACCTCGTGCAGAGCGGCGCGCTCACGGGAACCGGTCAGCTGCCGAAATTCGAGCAGGATCTGTTCGCCGTGCGCGGCGAGCAGCCGCTCTATCTCATTCCGACCGCCGAAGTCCCGGTCACCAATCTGGTGCGCGAGCAGATCGTGCCGGCCGAGAAGCTGCCGCTCAAATACGCCTGCCACTCCCCGTGTTTCCGTTCCGAGGCGGGCGCTGCGGGCAAGGACACCCGTGGCATGATCCGCAACCACCAGTTCGACAAGGTGGAGCTGGTGCACATCGTGCGTCCGGAGGACTCCTATGCGGCGCTCGAGGAGCTCACGGCCCACGCCGAGCAGGTCCTCGAGCGGCTCGAGCTTCCGTACCGCACCGTCGCGCTGTGCGCCGGCGATATCGGCTTTGCGAGCGCGAAGACCTACGACCTCGAGGTGTGGCTGCCCTCGCAGGCGCGCTATCGCGAGATCTCCTCCTGCAGCAACTGCGAGGCTTTCCAGGCGCGGCGGATGCAGGCTCGCTGGCGCAACCCCGCAACCGGCAAGCCCGAGCCCGTTCACACCCTCAACGGCTCGGGGCTCGCGGTGGGACGGGCGCTGGTCGCGCTGCTCGAGAATTACCAGCACGAAGACGGCGCGGTGAGCATTCCCGGAGCGCTGCAGAGATACCTCGGCGGACTCGAGAAGCTCTCGCCGCCGGGCGCCGCGTAGCGCGGCGCCACGGGCTCGACTGCGCGGCCTCAAATCGCCCCGGGTAGCCGCTTCGCCAGAAAGTCGATGAAGGCACGCACGGCCGGCAGCATGCCGCGCCGGCTCGGGAACACGACGTGAAACACGCCCTGGGGCACGTTCCAGGCGGGCAGCACGCGCTCGAGCGTCCCACTCTGCAACTCCGCCTGCACGATGCTCTCGGGTAGCAGCGCGATGCCGAGCTGCGCGAGCACCGCGGACTTGAGCACCGCGAAATCGTGGCAAACGATCCGCGGAGTCACCTCGATGCGCGCGGCTTCCCCGTGGGGTCCGATGAGCTCCCAGCTCTGCCGCTCCGCCTCGGGC
>JASHUC010000027.1 GCA_030040235.1 Gammaproteobacteria bacterium
ATCGTGAGCGGGCCTCGCGTGGTATCCCCGCCGACGAGCGCCACGCGGAACTCGCGCGCGAGTGCGGCAAACCCGCAGGCGAACTCCTCGAGCCAGCGCTCCTCGGCCCTGGGTAGAGTCAGTGCGAGGAGCGCCCACGCTGGCTCGGCTCCCATTGCGGCCACATCGCTCAGATTCACGGCGAGCGCGCGATGACCGACCGAAGCGGCGGGCGCGCCCGGCGCGAAATGCACACCCTCGACCAGGCTGTCCACCGCGGCCACGAGCTGGCGGTCCGCCGCACACTCGAGGAGGGCCGCATCGTCCCCGACGCCGAGCCGCACATCCGAGCGGCGCACGCCGAGGTCCCTGAAGTACCGGTCGATGAGCTCGAATTCGTTGAGAGGCATATCCTGCTCGATCGCTCGATCCGAGCGGGCTCAATGCTCGTGCTCGCGCAGCTCCCGGGCGGCGCGATCGAGCACGGCGTTCACGAATCGGTGACCGTCCGTCGCGCCGAAGCGCTTCGCGAGACTCACGGCCTCGTTGATGACGACCCGGTAGGGCACTTCCGGGCGGTCCGCAAGCTCGTGGGCGCCGATGAGCAGCACGGCGTGCTCGATGGGATCGAGCTGCTCGAGCGGGCGGTCGGTCCAGGCGGCGAGCCGCGCGTCGAGCTCGGCGTGGGAATCGCAAACGCTTCGCACGAGCTCGCGGAAGTACTCGCGATCGGCGCGGCTCATGTCCTCGGCGCCGGCGAACTCCTCGATGACATCCTGCCAGGGTCCGCGGTTGAGCTGCCAGCGATACAGCGCCTGCAAGGCGAGCTTGCGCGCCACCGAGCGCGCACTCGAAGCATAGGGGTTCGAAGCGTTGCGTTGCATGGATGATCGCCGCAGTGCCGGCCCAAGCGCCGCGCCCTACTCGAGCTGCGCCAGAAGTCCGGCCATCTCGAGCGCCGTGTGCATCGCCTCGGCGCCCTTGTTGGCGCCTCGGGTGGCCGCGCGCTCGAGCGCCTGCTCGGCGGTGTTGACGGTCAACACGCCGAAGGCAATCGGTACGCCGGTCTCGAGGCTCGCGAGCTGCAGTCCCCGTGCGCACTCGCCCGCGACGTATTCAAAGTGCGGCGTATCACCGCGGATGACGCATCCGAGCGCAACGAGCGCATCGTAGCGGTGACTCGCACCGAGCTTGCGCGCCGCGACCGGCAGCTCGAAGGCGCCCGGCACGCGGGCGACGAGCAGATCCGCCGGAGCCCCCCCGCGTTCGCGCCACGCCTCGATCGCGCCCTCGAGCAGGCTCGTGACGATGAAGTCGTTGAAGCGCGCCGCGACGATCGCGACCCGGCGCCCCTTCGCGGTCACGTCGCCTTCGATCACGCGGACTTCGCTCAATCCTCGGAATCCTTGTCGACGTAGCCCTCGATCTCGAGATCGAAGGCCGAGATGCCGTGCAGCTGCTTCGGAGCCGACAGCACGCGCATACGTCGCACGCCGAGATCCTTGAGGATCTGCGCGCCGACGCCGTAGGTTCTGAGCACGGGCCGGCGGATGAGGTGCGCCGGATCGGCCGCGGCCGGCACGGTGGCCGGGGCGCTCGGGGACGCTCGCAGGGCTTCGAGCAGATCGTTCGGCGCATGCTCCTCGCGCAGCACCACGACCACGCCGCTCGGTGCGTGCGCGATGCGCTCGAGCGCCGCCCGCAAGGTCCATGCGCGCGGATCGGCCCGCACGCCGAGCACGTCGCGCAGAGTATCCGCAACGTGCACTCGCACCAGGGGCGACTCCGTTGCATCGAGCTGGCCGCGCACCATCGCAACGTGCGTGAGTCCTTCCACTCGATCGCGGTAGACACACAGACGAAACTCCCCGAGCTCCGTCCGCACGAGCTGATCGGCGACGCGCTCCACCGAGCGCTCGGTTCGCAGCCGATGGCGGATGAGGTCGGCGATCGTGCCGACTCTGAGCCGGTGCTGGCGCGCGAAGGCCTCGATCTGCGGCCGCCGCGCCATGGTGCCGTCGTCGTTCATGAGCTCGCAGAGCACGCCGGCGGGCCTCAAGCCCGCGAGCGCGCACAGATCCACCGCCGCCTCGGTGTGTCCGGCCCGGATGAGCACGCCGCCCCGGCGAGGCCGCAGGGGGAAGATGTGGCCCGGCCGAGCGAAATCACCCGGCAACGAGCGCGGGTCTGCGAGCGCGCGGATCGTCGCGGCGCGGTCGGCGGATGAGACGCCGGTCGTGGTGCCGTGGCGGTAATCCACCGAGACGGTGAAAGCGGTGCGATGGCTCTCGCTGTTCGACGGGACCATCTGCGGCAATTCGAGCCGCGCGAGGCGCTCCTCCTCCATCGGCACACAGATGATCCCGCTCGTGTACCGGATCATGAATGCGACCGACTCGGGCGTTGCGTGCTCGGCGGCCATGATCAGGTCGCCCTCGTTCTCGCGATCTTCATCGTCGAGAATGACGACCATGCGTCCGGCGGCGAGCTCGGCGAGGATCTCCTCAATGCTGCTCACGCCGGCCGTCCCTGACTCGTCGGCTCCCGCACGCGGCGGCAGCGAGATGACCTTGGACATGGTTCAATGGTCCTGAAAGCGCTGGGTGAGCGCTATGGAGCTTTATGGTACTCGCACAGCCACGGACTGTCGTGAACTCACGGTAACTGCCCCGAACCGCGTTGCGCCGGCAGCAGACCGCTGCCGGCCTTCACTCCGTCATGGTGAGGTACCGGCGCTCGTGACTGCTTGGGCGATCGCTTGCCGGCGCGCCTCGCCCGTCTTCTTCGCCGCCTCTGCGAGCGCTGCTTTGACGTTGGTCATGCGATCTTCGCCTTGTTGCTCGGTGAGCGCACCGGAGAGCACCTGGGCTCCGACCCGGTCGTATGCCGTGAACAATGCCTCGAAGACATCGGCATTTTGCGCCCGCTGCCACATGGGCTGGTGATCATCGAGCTGCTCGCGGTCACAGGTGCCCACCTTCGTGACCGGGAGTCCCTTGCAATAAGCGTCGAAATCAGCCTGGGCCGTGTCGGCCGGGATGTTCGCGCAGCCGGCAATCGCCAGCGACGCGAAAAAGAGCGCACTCCGCGTGAGCAGATGCCGGCAACCGGGCCTCGCTGTCCTAGGCGCTTTTCTGGCGATCATGGTCTCATCCCCAGCCTCGTTCATTGGGCGTCCCCACAGTGCTCGCGCGGTGGGCAGCATTATCGCATTGCGAACGGCGGTCGTGGGTCCGGGCAAAGGGGCGCTCATCCGTGTCCACGTTTCACGAACGCTTCAAGCGCGCAGCCATGTCATCCGCAACCCTCGAGAAGCCGTTCGACGTAACGCGCGATGGGGTCCACTTCCATATTGACCCGCATGCCCGCACGCAGCCTGCCCAAGGTCGTGACGGCGAGCGTGTGCGGGATGAGATTGATCCCGAAGCGCGCCTCATCGACATCGTTGACCGTGAGACTCACGCCATCGATCGCGACCGAGCCCTTGCGCGCGAGATAGCGCGAGAGGGACGGCGGAGCCTCGATCAGAAGCCGCAGCGAGCGCGCATCGCTCGAGGTTTCCAGCACTCGCCCGATACCATCGA
Organism: Gammaproteobacteria bacterium; assembly: GCA_030040235.1. Next base: position 3,564 of record JASHUC010000027.1, read on the forward strand.
CGTGACCGGATACGAGATGTCCTCCGAGCGGATCGCCGGCCCGCAGGGAGGGCTCGAGGTTGACGGACGTTCCAGGCTCGAGCTCTGCGAGTGTGGTGAGCGCGAGGGTCTCGCGAGAGAGATCCGCCTGGAAGCTCTTCTCCCGGATGCCGAGCACGGTCAGGCAGCACCCTTGTACGCAGACACTGTCTCCGGTTGCGACTCGAGTGAGATCGAGCCGGTCGACGGCGACGCTGAGCCGCGTGTCTCCGCCGCGATGCTCGAGCACGAGCACGTTGCCCACGTCCTGAACGATACCGGTGAACATCTCGGGTGAATCTCCCTCTAGAGCGCCTCTAGAGCCGGTACCGCAGCCGCAGATCCGCGCCAATCTGCCGGCTCTCGATGAGCTCGAACCGCGATGCCTCCTCGAGCCGCTCGAGCTGCGGCAGCTCGACGAGCGGTCTCGACTGCGGCCCGAGCAGCACGGGCGCGACGTAGACGAGGAGCTCGTCGGCGAGGCGCGAGCGAAGCAGCGCTCCGGCGAGCGTCGCTCCCGCCTCGACGTGCACCTCGTTCACCTGCGCCTGCGCAAGGCGCGTGAGCACGCGCGGCAGGTCCAGGCGCGCTGCGGCCTTTGCGGGATCAGCGTGCGCCGGCGGGCCGGCGCGCGGAGCCGAGCCCTCATCCAAGCGCTCGATGCGCGCGCCGCGCGCCTCGAGCGCGGCGCGACGCCCCGCATCGTCCGAGGCGGTGAAGATCCACACCTCCCCGGCGCCGTCGAAGAGGCGCGCCCCTGCCGGGGTCCGCAACCCCGAGTCGAGCACCACGCGCAGCGGCTGGCGCGCTCCCGGGGCCTCGAGTCGCACGTCGAGCCGAGGATCATCGGCGAGCACGGTGCCGACCCCGGTGAGCAGGGCGGAGCTGCGCGCGCGGAAGGACTGCACGTCCGAGCGCGCGGCCTCGCCGGTGATCCACTGGCTCGCGCCATTGGCGAGCGCAGTGCGTCCATCGAGGCTCATGGCGAGCTTCACCCGGACCCAGGGCCGGCCTTCCGTCATGCGTTTGATGAAGCCGGCGTTGAGCTCTGCCGCCTCGCCCTGCAGCAGTCCGCTCTCGACCTCGAGCCCGGCCGCTCGCAGCCGCGCAGCGCCCCGGCCCCGCACGCTCGGGTATGGGTCCTCGAGCGCAAAGACGACGCGCCCGACGCGCGCCTCGATCAGTGCATCGGCGCAGGGCGGCGTGCGGCCGAAGTGACTGCAGGGCTCGAGGGTAACGTACGCCGTGGCGCCGGCCGCCTGCTCGCCCGCAGCACGCAACGCCATGATCTCCGCATGTGGCCCGCCGGGCCATTCGTGCCAGCCCTCCCCGACCGTACGGTCGCCCCGGACGATCACGCACCCGACGCGCGGATTGGGGTGGGTGGTGTTCAACCCGCGCGCAGCGAGCTCGAGCGCGCGGCTCATCGCGCGCACATCGCGTTCGCTGAAACTACCGGCGGTCATGGGCGGTCCCGAAAGTATCTTGGCACGCATGCGGGAGTTTGCGTGATCACTTCTTGCGCTCCGACGAGTCCGCAGGCAGCAGCGGCAGCTGATCCTTGTCCTTGCTCGGCTCGCGCGGCTCGCGCCGCCGCCCAGGGTGGCGCATTCGCTCGATCTCCTCGCGAAAGGCATCGAGATCCTGGAAGCTGCGGTACACGGAGGCGAAGCGCACGTAGGCGACCTCATCGAGCTGGCGCAGCTCGCCCATCACGAGCTCGCCGATCGCGCGGGAGGAGACCTCGCGCTCGCCGAGGCCGCGCAGCTTGTGAGCGATGCGGCTCACCGCCTCATCGAGCGCCTCGCGGCTCACGGGACGCTTCTCGAGCGCCTTTCCCATGCCGGCCCTGAGCTTCACCTCGTCGAACGGCTCGCGGGTGCGATCGCTCTTCACGACCAGCGGCATCACGAGTTCCGCCGTCTCGAAGGTCGTGAATCGCTCGCTGCATCCCAGGCATTCGCGCCGGCGGCGGATCTGCCGGCCCTCGCCCGCGAGACGCGAGTCGATGACCTTGGTCTCGACGTGGCCGCAGAAGGGGCAGTGCATGCGGCTCCTCGGCGGCGCGCCTCACGCTGCGCCGCTCAGATGCACGGCCGTTCCCGCGGGCTCAGGGCCCATACACCGGGTATTTCCGGCACAGCTCGAGCACCTCGGCGCGTACGCGCGCGATGACGCCCTCCTCACCCTTGGCATCGAGAATATCCGCGATCAGATCCGCCACCCGCTCGACCTCGCGCTCCTTGAAGCCACGCGTCGTCGAAGCCGGAGTGCCGATGCGAAGGCCGCTCGCGACCGCGGGCGGGCGCGGATCGTTCGGCACGGCGTTCTTGTTGACCGTGATATTGGCTCGGCCGAGTGCGGCATCGGCCTCCTTGCCGCTCCATTCGCGCTTCCTCAAATCGAGGAGAAATAGATGATTGTCGGTGCCGCCGGAGACGATATCGACCTCGCGCGCCGCAAATCGCTCACACATGGCACGCGCATTGGCGAGCACCTGCCTCTGGTAGACGGCGAACTCGGGCTGCAATGCCTCCAGGAGCGCGACCGCCTTGGCCGCGATCACGTGCATCAGCGGGCCGCCTTGCGTGCCGGGAAACACCGCGGCGGCGAGCTTGCGCGCGATCTCATCGTTCGGCCGCGCCAGGATCAAGCCGCCGCGCGGTCCGCGCAGGGTCTTGTGTGTGGTCGTCGTCACCACGTCGGCGTGAGGCATCGGATCGGGATATAGCCCGGTCGCCACCAGCCCCGCGACGTGAGCCATGTCCACCACGAAGTACGCCCCGACGCGCGCGGCAATCGCTGCGAATCGCGACCAGTCGATGGCACGCGAATAGGCCGAGAAACCCGCGACGATCAGCTTCGGCCGCTCCTGCTCCGCGAGCCGCTGCACCTCCTCGTAATCGATCCGGCCCGTATCGGGGCGTACACCGTATTGCACCGCGCGAAAGAGCTTGCCGGAGATGTTGACCCGGGCCCCATGGGTGAGATGTCCGCCGTGATCGAGGCTCATCCCGAGGAGCGTGTCGCCGGGCTGCATCAGCGCCAGGTACACCGCGGTGTTCGCCTGGACGCCGGAGTGCGGCTGGACGTTGGCGTAAGCGGCTCCGAAGAGGCGCTTCGCGCGCTCGATCGCGAGCTGCTCGACGATATCGGCGAATTCGCACCCGCCGTAGTAGCGCCGGCCCGGATAGCCTTCGGCGTACTTGTTCGTGAGCACCGAGCCCTGCGCTTCGAGCACCCGGGGACTCACGTAATTCTCCGATGCGATGAGCTCGATGTGCTCTTCCTGGCGGCGGCGCTCGCCTTTGAGAGCCTCGGCCAGCTCCGGATCGAAGCTGGCGATATCCATGGTCGTGCGGAACATCGGCGTGCGCGCCTTTCGCAAAGCGTGATTCTATCGCGGCCCGGAGAGCGCTCCGGACCCCTTAAGGAGAGCCGGTCCCGGCTCCCAATCCCTCGACCACGGCGCACCAGGCGCCGGCGAGGTTCTCCCGGTTGTAGCCGCCGCCTCCGAGGGCGAGGACGCGCCCATGGCCGATTCGCTCCGCGAGGGCCGCCAGGTCGCGTGCCGCCTGAGCATGCACCCGCGCCGAATAGCACATGTGCGTGATCGGATCACCCTTCACACTGTCGGCGCCGCACTGCAGGAGGATGAGTTCGGGCGCGAACCGGCCAAGGTGCTCGAGCACCGCCGGCCAGACCTGCCCGAAGGTCCTGTCGTCCGCCCCTGCCGGCACCGGGATATTGAGCTTCGTGCCCTCGGCGGCCCCCCGGCCCTTCTCGCCCGCCGCGCCGGTTCCCGGGTAGAGCGTGCGGCCGTCTTCGTGGATGTCGGCGAAGATGACGCCGGGATCGTCCTCGAAGGCGTAGTAGACCCCATCGCCGTGATGGGCGTCGATGTCCACGTATGCGACCCGCTTGAGACCGTGGCGGGCGCGCGCGAGCTCGATCACGACTCCGCAATCGTTGAACACGCAGAAGCCGGCCGCATGATCCCGTGCCGCATGGTGGAGCCCTGCGATCGGGACGAAACCCCGGCGGACGGCCCCGGTCATGATCGCTTCGGCGGCACAGAGAGAAGCACCGACCACGGTTGCGGCCGCCTCGTACACGCCGCGAAAGACAGGCGTATC
>JASHUC010000304.1 GCA_030040235.1 Gammaproteobacteria bacterium
GGATGATCGCCTGCTATTGGATCGTGATCTTCTGGACGTCCCACAGGCTGGCGGAGCCCAGGTACAGCGTTCGGCTGTCCGGGCAGGCGATGGCGTGGATGAGGTCGCCCGTGCTGTCCGCACCATGGCCCAGACTGGTCTGAGCCATGCCGACCACCTTCCCGTGGAGAGTCAGCTTATAGATCTTGCCGGTGATCCCATCGCCGGTGAACAGGTACTGCGGCGGGTGCGGGTTGATGCACACCTCCCACGGCATCGCCACCCCGGTGATCGTTCGCTCGTAGTTCAGATTGTCGTCGTAGACCTGGATCCGCCGGTTGCCGCGATCGGCGATGTAGATGTTGTCCTGGGCATCGGAGGCGATGCTATGCGGCGTCTTGAACTGATCCTGGCCGCTACCGTAGGTTCCTAGCTCCTTGAGCCACTTTCCGCCCCGGGAGATCTTGACCACTCGCGAATTCCCATAGCCGTCGGAGACAAAGACGTTGCCGTGCGAGTCCCAAGTCACATCGGTCGGCCGGTCGAACTCACCCACCCGCCCCACGGGATGCTCCGGCCGGTTGGCCAGCCTGGCGTAGCCGAACCCGAAGTGCTCCAGGTAGGTTTGAAGATAATCGATCGCCTCCGGCGTCCGCCCAAACCATTCCACGGCCTGTCCACGGGGATTGAACTTCACAATCATCCCCGAGCCCTCGTCCACCATCCAGACATTGTTTTGGCTGTCGACGCGCACGGCGTGCGCGAACGACTCGGCGTAGTTATGCGGTCCCCACTCCTTCATGAACTTGTAGCTGGGGCCCGGACCCCACTCGAAGAGCCGGGCCGCCTGCCCGCCGCGCGCGATCCCCTGAGGGTCGGTGCGCGAATAGACGAAGAGGTCGCCCCGCGAATTCACCGCCACGCCCACCGTCTGCCCCAGCGTGTTGTCGGGAATGCTGAGCTCGAGGAACTGATCCGTGATCCGCATTTTCGGATAACTACTCTCGAGGGCCAGTTGCGCGCCAATCTGCTGCGGCGTACCGCCGAACTGAGCCAGCGCCGGCGGTGGCAGTGACACGCCGAGCAGCGCCATGGCGCCAGCCGCAAGGTAAGCGGAGGCAGGCTTTAGCATCGCATCCGGCTTCAGGATGCTGTTCATCTCGGCCTCCGGTAGATCACTCCACCTTTCATCACAAACTGCACGTGCTCGATCGCGCTGATGTCCTGAGTGGGATCACCCTGCACGGCGATGATATCGGCATCCAACCCATCGCGGAGCTGACCGAAGTGGTCCTGCTGGCGCAGGATCCTCGCGTCCACCGCCGTGGCGGCGAGCAGCGCGCGTGCCGGCGACATGCCATCGCGAACCATCCACTCGATCTCCTTGTAGTTGGTTCCGTGCTTGTAGACGCCGACGTCGCTGCCACAGCCGATGATGACGCCGGCCTGCATCGCGAGCTTGAACGCGTTCTGCGAGGCGCGCATCTCGTCGTTCGGGGGATCGCCCGGCTTCCAGTGGTCGAAGTACTCGGCATAGGCGACGACGGCTTCCAGCGTCGGTAGATACGCGACGTGGTGCTTCGCCATCATCTCGAACACCTCGCGAGTGCCGTAGAACCCGTGCTCGATGGTGTTCACGCCCGCCAGGATGGAACGGCGCATGCCTTCCGCTGTGGTCGAGTGCACCGAGACCGGAAGACCCAGCGAATGCGCGGCTTCCACACCGGCGTTCAATTCCTCCTGTGTAAAGGTCGGTACCGCACCGTGGCTCTTCCCACAGTGGTAATCGGCGTAGATCTTGATCCAGTCCGCACCGTGACCGGCCTGGTCGCGCACTGCTGCGATCATCTCCGGCACGCCCGCAACGGGGATGCCGCCCTGCGGCAGCGTGATGTCCTCGCGGAACCCCATCGGGCCCGGACCGTAGCAGTCCTTGGCGACGGTGGCGCGGGTGGCGACGAACAGGTGTGGCCCCGGAATCAGACCTTCATTGATCGCGCGCTGCACGTCCACATCCGCATAGCCCGCCCCCTCGGTCCCGAGGTCGCGCAGGACCGTGAAGCCTGCCAAGAGGGTGTCGCGCACGTGGTTGACGGCCTCGATGGTGCGGTAGGCGAGCGGCTCCTTCAGCACCTGATCGTTCCACAGCGTCTCGTTGTACGGGTGCAGGAAAATGTGCGAATGCGCATCGATCAGACCCGGCAATAGCGTCGTGCCCGCGAGCTCGATCACCTGCGTATCACCGGGTGCCTCGATCTGGTCGGCAGGGCCGACCGCAGCGATCTTGTCGCCGCGCACCAGCACCGCCCAGCCTGCATGCGTCTGTTCGCTGCGGGCATCGAACACGCGGTCGGCCTTGAGTACGTAACTCGTGGTGGGCGCGGGGAGTGTGTCGGCGGCGACGGTCTCGAGCGAAAGCAGCGAAGCACCGAGGGCGAACAGAAGCTTGGACATCGGCATCGCGATTCCCCGTAGGGAGATCGCGCGAGAATACACCCGATTCGCCCAAGCTCACGTCGCGGCGAAGGAGCGACCTTCTCGTTCAGTCTGCTCCGCCGCTGAGCCAACGCGCCACCGCTGCAGCAGGCAGGTCACTCACGAGCCGAGATATCGGCTCACCCAGTCGACGATCGCCCGGTAGTAGAGCTCGCGATGCACCGGATCCTGGGGGGAATGATGGGCGCCCGGAATGCCGATGAACTTCACCGGCACGTGCCGGCTCGCGAGAGCGTGATAGAGCGCGAATGACTCCGTGATCGGCACGGTCGCATCGTCGGTGCCGGACACAATGAGCGTCGGCGTGGTGATGTCCCCCGCATAGGTGATCGGCGATCCCGTCCGGTACAAATCCGCGCTCGCCTTGTCCCAGGGGCCACCCCCCAGTGAATCCCGCGCCCAGGCGAGGTTACCGGCGCCGGAGAGCTCATACTCC
>JASHUC010000305.1 GCA_030040235.1 Gammaproteobacteria bacterium
GCGCGACCAGCTGCTCGACCGGATCTGGGGCGGCAACGTCTACGTCGAGGAGCGCACGATCGACGTGCACATCCGTCGGCTGCGCAAAGCGCTCGAGGAATTCGGGTACGATCGGTTCGTGCAGACGGTGCGAGGCTCGGGCTACCGGTTCTCGGCCCGCACGACCTAGCGCTCGAGCATCGCGCTGCCTGCGGGCCCGGATGGCCTAGGGATGCAGATGTCCTTGGCATTGCAAGCGTTGTGGTTTACCACGCTGCGTCTGGCGGCGGGGGTGGCGGTCGGCCTGCTGCTCGGCTGGATCATCGGGCACCTGTTCGCCGGTGTCGCGCTCGTCCTCGGCGCCTACTTCGCCTGGCATCTCATCAGCCTGTTTCGGGTGGGCTGGTGGCTGCGCCACCGCAGCTTCTCGGAGCCGCCCGACCTGGGCGGTGCCCTCGGAGAGGCGATCAACTACATCGTCCGGCTGCACCGGCGCAAGCGCTTTCACAAGCAGCGCTTCCTCCAGTTGTTCAGGCAGATCCAGCGCTCGACGGCGGCCTTGCCCGACGGGGTCGTCATTCTCAATGCCGAACACGAGATCGTGTGGTTCAACCGGATGGCCGCGCAGCTGCTCAACCTGCGCCGGCCGGCCGATCTCGGCCTGCGCATCGACAACCTCGTACGCCAGCCCGAGTTCGCGCGCTACCTGAGCGGACGGCAGTTCGCGAATCCGCTGCTCATCCGGGTCGGAGCGGGCGAGCCGCTCCATCTGGCTCTGCAGTTCGTGCCCTACGGGGAGGGCCAGCTGCTCCTGCTCGTGCGCGACGTGTCGCGCCAGATGCAGCTCGAGGCCATGCGCAAGGACTTTGTCGCGAATGCCTCGCACGAGCTGCGCTCGCCGCTCACGGTGATCTCGGGCTACCTCGAGACCCTGAGCCAGGACCCGGCGCTCGAGCCCGAGCTGAAACCGCCGCTCGCCGAGATGCGCCGCCAGGCCGATCGCATGACGCAGATCATCCGCGATCTGCTCGAGCTCTCCCGGCTCGAGGCGACGGACGAGGGCGGGCCGGGCGAGCCGATCGATGTGGCGGCACTGCTGTCGACGCTTCGCAAGGATGTGCTCGCTCGCTCCGAGCACCCGCGCGAGATTCGCGTGAGGCTCGACTCCGACGCCTGTCTGCTCGGCAACGCCTCGGAGATCCATTCCGCCTTCTTCAACCTCGTGGACAACGCCGCCAAGTACACCCCGGCGGACGGCTCGATCGAGATGCGCTGGTGGACGGACGATGACGGGGGGCACTTCAGCGTCGCAGATACCGGCATCGGCATTCAGCCGGAGCACATTCCGCGGCTGACGGAGCGTTTCTACCGCGTCGATCCGGCGCGCTCGCGCTCGACCGGCGGTTCGGGCCTCGGTCTCGCAATCGTCAAGCACGTGCTGCAAAGGCATGGGGCGACGCTCGAGGTGACGAGCGTCCCCGGCAAGGGGAGTCTCTTCGGGTGCCATTTCCCCCCGCATCGGGTCGCCCCGCGAGCCGCGGATGTGCGTGCCGCCGCCGGGTGAGACGTGCATCCGCTCGCATCCCGCAGCCGCTCGGTTATGATTCGTTCAGCTTGCATCATTCGTCGCGCAGGAACCGCGGTCCGCGCGTGGAGGACATGGTAGATGGAGACCGCCGACCTCACCCATCACATCTCCCGGCGCTTCAACGAGGATCTCGAACGGGTACGCAGCAAGGTGCTCGCGATGGGAGGATTCGTCGAGGAGCAGCTGCAAAAGGCGATCAACGCGCTCATCGAGGGCGACAGCTCCCTCGGTGAGGAGGTCGCCATGGACGACTTCAAGGTCAACAACATGGAGGTCTCGATCGACGAGGAATGCAGCCGCATTCTCGCGACACGCGCCCCGGCGGCGGGTGATCTGCGGGTGATCGTCGCCATCATCAAGGCGAGCACCGATCTGGAGCGTATCGGGGACGAGGCCGAGAAGATCGGGTACATCGCCTCGCGGCTCGCCACCATGGAGCGCCCGGCGGACAAGTATCGCGAGATCAAGCACCTCGGCCGGGTCGTCTCGGAGATGGTCCACAGCGCGCTCGATGCCTTCGCCCGGATGGACGCCGACGCGGCGCTGCAGGTCGCGCGGCAGGATCGCACGGTCGATGAGGAGTACGAGTCGATCCAGCGCCAGACCATCACGTTCATGCTCGAGGACCCGCGCGGCATCCGGCGCGCACTCGATGTGATGTGGGTGGTGCGCTCGCTCGAGCGCATCGGCGATCACGCGAAGAACATCGGCGAGTACGTGATCTACATGGTCCACGGCAAGGACGTGCGCCATACCTCGCTCGAGGAGGTCGAGCGCGAGCTGCGGGGCCGTCAGGGCGGCAGCGAGCCGCTCAACCGCGAGCACGCCTGAGGCTGACCCCGCCGCCCACCCCGCGGCACGCGGGCCGCGATCGGCAATACCCGGTGTATCATTGCGGCGATGCTTGCCGGTCGCCGTCTCTGCAACTTCGCAGGCGCTGTCGCCTGTCTCGCGATGCTCGCGTATGCCTACTACGCGCAGTACGTCCTGCACCTCGAGCCCTGTCCGCTCTGCATGTTCCAGCGCATCACCATCCTGGCGCTCGGCATCGTCTTCGCGATCGCCGCGATTCATCACCCCCGCGCGTGGGGCTCGTACGGGTATGCATTCCTCGTCGCGGTGGCGGCGCTCGCCACGATCGGCGTCGCCGCGCGCCACCTCTATGTGCAGAGCCTGCCGCCGGGCTCGATTCCCTCCTGCGGAGCCCCGCTCGAGGCACTCATCCGGATGTTTCCGCTGACGGAGGTCATTCGCAAGGTGCTCCGAGCGGGCGGGGAGTGCGCGGTGGTCAACTGGACGTTCCTCGGCCTTGCCATGCCGGCGTGGGTGCTCCTGTGCGCAGCCGTACTCGGTGCGTTCGGAGTGCTCACGAATCTGCTGCTCGCCGGTCCGCAGCAACACGGACGTCGCGGCGCCCAATCTGCCGCCTGACTCGCGCGGTCTGCCTACCCCAGCAGACGGCGCAGCACGCCGAGATACATTCCCTGCAGAGCGTCGATGTCGGCGGCCCGCACGTGCTCGTTGACCTTGTGGATGGTCGCATTCACGACGCCGAGCTCCACGACCTGGGCGCCGAGGGTGGCAATGAAGCGTCCGTCGGAGGTGCCACCGCCCGTGGACAGCTTGGGCGTTGAGCCGGTGACCTCGGCGACGGCGGCGCACACGGCATCGGAGAGCACGCCGCGCGCGGTGTAGAAGGGCTCGCCCGACAGGTACCACTCGAGCGTGTAACGGACGTGGTGCCTCTTGAGGATGTTCTCGACCGTGTCCTTGAGGCCCTCGAGAGTCTGGACCGGCGAGTAGCGCAAATTGAAGCGTGCCTTGAGCTCCCCGGGGATGACGTTCGGCGCCCC
>JASHUC010000028.1 GCA_030040235.1 Gammaproteobacteria bacterium
CGTGCCGGTCGCGGGCGCCGTGATCGTGACGACGCCCCAGGACATCGCGCTCGCGGATGCGCGCAAGGGGCTCAAGATGTTCGAGAAGGTTTCGGTCCCGGTGCTCGGCATCATCGAGAACATGAGCGTGCACGTGTGCCCCAACTGCGGCCACGTGGAGCACATCTTCGGCGCCGGCGGCGGCGGGCGCATGGCGAAGCAGTACGGGGTGAGGCTGCTCGGGGAGCTGCCCCTCGATGCGCACATCCGGGACGAGGCCGATGGCGGCCGGCCTACCGTGGTTGCATCACCCGACACGCCGCGCGGCCAAGCCTACCTGAGGACTGCGCGGCGTACGGCCGGGGCTCTGGCGCGCCGCGCCCGCGACCGCAGTGCGCTGTTCCCGCAGATCGTGGTGGAAGAGACCTGAGCGGCCGGCGTCCCCTGTCTCGAGATAGACCATTTCACCGAGGGGTCTCGCGTGAGCATCAAGTCCGACAATTGGATCAGGCGCATGGCGCGCGAGCACCGGATGATCGAGCCGTTCGAGGCCGAGCAGGTGCGCTACATCGAGGGCCGCAGGATCGTCTCGTACGGCACCTCGAGCTACGGGTACGACGTGCGCTGCGCGCCCGAGTTCAAGATCTTCACCAACATCAACTCGACGATCGTCGATCCGAAGCAATTCGACGAGAAAAGCTTCGTCGATTTCACGGGCGATGTATGCATCATTCCGCCCAACTCGTTCGCGCTCGCAAGGACGGTCGAGTACCTGCGCATCCCGCGCAACGTGCTGACGATTTGTCTGGGAAAATCGACGTATGCACGTTGCGGAATTATTTGCAACGTAACGCCTTTGGAGCCCGAGTGGGAGGGCCACGTCACGCTCGAGTTCTCCAACACGACGCCGCTTCCGGCCAAGATCTACGCGAACGAAGGCGTGGCGCAGATGGTCTTTTTCGAATCCGACGAGGTCTGCTCCACTTCCTACCGCGACCGCGGCGGCAAGTACATGGGCCAGCGCGGGGTCACGTTGCCGAAAACCTGAGTGCGCGCAGCTGGGTTGGAGCGCCCCTCAGCTCGAGGGAGGCGGGATCTCGCTCAAGGACCGCGGGGGCTCCCGGCCGGGGCCATCGAGCGCTTGACGGCGCGGATGCGCAGCTCGAATTCGACCTTGCCCTTGCGCCAGCGTGCAGCCTGCACGGGCAGGTACCCGAGGCTCGGAGCGAGCCACAGCCGCATCACCCGGTCCGAGTCCGGCCGGTCGCTGCGGTAGATGACGGTGTCGAACCGGCCGATCGCGGTATCGAGAGCCACCGTGTTTTCGCGGGTGTACTGATACTGCTTGGCCGAATCCCGGTCGAAGAGCAGGAAATGAGTCGGAGGATCTCCGGCAATCAGATCGCGCATGAGCTCGACTTGCACGGAGAGGGGATCCTGGGTTCCCGGCGGGAGCGGCTGATCGACGCTTTTGCCCGCCGCCGTTCCTCGCGCGCGCCCCGCCTGCCAGTCGAAGTCGAGCGACACATTCTGCTTCGCCTTGGAGCCGTTGTGCTCCCGGTAGGCGAGTGGCTCCACGCGGCCGTCGGCCATCTTGAAAGTGCTTTGCTCGCTGATGGCATCCGGGAAGGCGAGGCGGAAAATTCCGCGGGCTCGATTGACGGAGCTGTATTCGTAGCGGCCCGGCGTCGGCTCCGCGAGCGTCACGGTCGAGTAGCCGGCGATGAGGCCGTGCCACTCGAGCTGGTAGACCGCGGTGAAGGGCTGCACGGTGAGCGGCTCGAGATCCTGTGCGCAGGCCACCCCGCACACCGCAGCGCACCAGGCGAGTGGCAGGATTCCCAGGGTGGTGCTCGTTCCTCGCGCGGCGCTCACCGTACAATAGTCTCACGATCGAGTGCTTTTCTCATGATTTGCAGTCTTTCCAATTGTTTCCGCGCCGGGTGCGCCTCCGCGCTGCTCGGCTTGCTCCTTACCGCCACGGCTTCGGTCGGGTTGGCGGCCCGGCCCGTGGAGGTGTACGAGGTGAGCGTGCACGGCGCCGCGGCGGGTGCTGCGCTTCAGGAGGCGATGCGCGAAGTTCTGGTGCGGGCGACCGGCCGGCGCGATGCGGCGAGCGATCCTGCCTTCGCGCCCCTGATCGCCGGGGCCGCGCAGTACGTGCGCGCAACGCGCAGCCTGGGGAACGATACCCTTCAGGTGAGCTTCGACGGATCCACTCTCCAGCGAGAGATCGTTGCGGCCGGCGGGCGTGTCTGGGACGAGGAGCGGCCATTCACCATCATCGTGCTGAGCCCTCCGCCCACCGGGGCCGCGGACGATGAGGCGCGGCAATCCCTCGAGGAGATCGCCGAAGGGCGAGGACTGCCGGTGACGCTCGTTCCGATGGCGGTGACGGATTCATCCGGCAATCCCCTCTCGAGCGATGCGCTGCTCACCAACGCCCAGCGTCTCGGGGGCGATGCGATGCTGCTCGGGCGCTCCGACCCTGCGAGCGGCGCATGGCAGTGGACGCTGCTCACGGGCTTTTCCACCACGAGTTGGAACGGAACCTTCACCGACGGCATCAACGGCGCCGCCGATGCGCTCTCGACGATCGAGGGCAAAGCACTGCCACTCGCGCAGGAGGACGCGATCATCGAGGTGACCGGCGTTGCGACACTCGCGGATTACGCCTCGGTCGAGCGCATGCTGAGCGAGCTGCCCGGAGTGCATCGATCGGGGCTCGAGCAGGCAGAGGGCACCACGGCGACATTCGACGTCCTGATCGACGGCGGAGCGCAAGCGATCGAGCGCGCGCTCGCGCACTCGCAGCACCTCGCGCCGGCCACAGCGGCCGGTGCATCCCTCAGCTATCAATTTCGCCCCTGATGCTTCGACAGCTGCCCAATCTCATCTGTATCGGCCGGATCGTGCTCACCTGGCCGATCATCGTGGCGCTCCGCAACGATGACTATGTGACCTCCATGTGGCTCTTCGCGCTCGCCGCCTTCTCCGATGGGCTCGACGGGTATCTCGCCAAGCGCTTCCGTTGGACCTCGCAGCTCGGGAAGCTACTCGATCCGGCCGCAGACAAGCTGCTGCTGGTGAGCGTTTTCGTGAGTGCCACGTGGCTGGGACTCGTGCCGCGCTGGCTGACGGCGGCCGTTGTGGCGCGCGATGCGCTCATCGCGCTCGGTGCGCTCACTTTTCGGCTGTCGTTCGGGCCGCTGCACGGGCGGCCGACGCTGCTCAGCAAGCTCAATACGGCAGTTCAACTCCTGTACCTGTTCTGCGTGATGGCTCAAGCCGCCCTCGGAGCGCCGGGCCCGCTCGTGCTTCGTGGGCTCGGCGTCGTCACGCTCGTCACGACCGTCGTCTCCGGAGTGGATTACGTCGTCGTGTTCACGCGCCGTGCGCTCGCCTTGCCCGTCGAATCGTCCTAGAGACCGACGCACACCCGGAGCCTCGATGCGACAGCTGCCTCTCGGCGTGCGGGTTCCGGATCGGGCGGTTTTTGCGAGCTTCCTGCCGGGCGCGAACCTGCAGGCCGTCGAGCACTTGAAGTCGCTCGCGCAGCGCGCCGCCTTCGGCGCCGCGTGGATCTGCGGCCCGAGCAGCTCGGGGAAGAGCCACCTGCTGCAGGCGACCTGTGCGCTCGCCAGCGAGCACGGGAGCGCAGGCTACGTGCCGCTCAAGCAGCTCGGCGCGCTCGGCACGGGAACGCTGGAGGGGCTCAACGAGCTCGACTGCATCTGCCTCGACGATCTCGACGCCGTGATCGGTGATGGCAGCTGGGAACATGCGCTCTTCGGGCTGCATCGCGAGGTGGAGGAGCGCGGTGGCCGGCTGGTGGCGGCGGCGAGCACACCGCCTGCGCTCGGCGCCTTCGTGCTCAAGGACCTGAGCTCGCGATGGGGCGCGAGCGCGGTGTTTCAGCTGCGCGCGCTCGAGGAGCGGCAGCTCACCAGCGCCCTGCAGCTGCGTGCGCACGTGCGCGGGCTGGAGCTGCCGGAGGAGACGGCGCTCTGGCTCCAGCGGCGCTTCCCGCGCGACATGCGCACGCTCTACGAGCTGCTCGATACGCTCGATGAGGCGGCACTCGTCGCGCGGCGCAGGCTCACCGTGCCGTTCATCCGCTCGGTACTGTCACGCCGCGCGCAGCCGTAGGGCGAGCTCTGCGACCCGCCGCCCGAGGAGCTGCCCGAGCGCCTGTTCCTCCGCGCTGAGGAGCCGCGCGCGGTCCGGTCCCGCGACGTGCGAGGCCCCGTAGGGGGTGCCGCCGACACGGGTCTCGTTGAGCGCGGCCTCGGTGTAGGGGATGCCGACGAGGATCATGCCGTGATGCAGGAGCGGCAGCATCATCGATAGGAGCGTTGCCTCCTGGCCTCCGTGCATCGACTGTGTCGAGGTGAACACCCCCGCTGGCTTGCCCGCGAGGGCTCCGCTCACCCACAGGGCCGAGGTGCCGTCGAGAAAGTACTTGAGCGGCGCCGCCATGTTTCCGAACCGCGTGGGGCTGCCGAGGATCACACCGTCCGCCGCCTTGAGGTCATCGTGCGTCGCGTAGGGAGGGCCGCTCGGTGGCACCGGGCGAGCGGCATGCTCGCTTTCTGCCGAGACGGGTGCCACGGTGCGCAGCTTCGCCGCCGCTCCCGCGACGCTTTCGACGCCGCGGCAGACGGCACGCGCGAGCTCCGCCGTCGAGCCCGTCCGCGAGTAGTACACCACGAGGATTTCCGCCACGCGCGGTACGTTACACTAAGTCGCCATGCGCACCACGGTCTGCAAGAAGTGCTGGGTGAGCGGGCGCGTGCAGGGCGTCTATTACCGCGGGGCAGCGAGCGTTCGCGCGCGCGAGCTCGGGATCGTGGGCTACGCGAAGAATCTCCCCGACGGCAGAGTCGAGGTGCTCGCCTACGGGGACCCCGAGGCGGTGGCGGCCTTCATCGAATGGCTGTGGGTCGGCTCCTCGGCGAGCCGCGTGACCGGCGTTGCGGTCGAGGACGCCTCGGAGTGCGATCAGCCGCCGGGCGGGTTTCGCACCGGTTGAGCCGCGACCGCGGACACCGTGGCCGCAGGGGCAGGCGTTCCGGGCAGATCGTCCGCCCCGGTCCAGCGCGCCCAGCGGGACAGCACCGAATCGGAGTAGGTGCGCCGTCCGGGGCTTCCGTTGTAGCGCGCGAGGGCTCGCGCGAAGTTGTTGTGTTCCTGTCTGAGGTAGTAGCGCAGAATCGCGCATCCCATCTGCACGTTCGGAACGACACGGGTGAGCTGGTAGCGATGCATGCCGAGCTGCTCGGGCCAAAAGGGCATGACCTGCATCAGCCCGACGGCGCCCGCGGAGGACACGGCCCAGCGATTGAAGCCGCTTTCGACATCGATCAGGGCCATCACGAGTCCCGGGGGCAGGCGCTTTTCCCCGGCACGATGGGTCTCGCAGTAGACGACCTTCAGGATGTCCACGCGTTCGCGCTCGTCCGGCACCTCGCGGCGCAGGCGCGGCTCCATCAGCTTGTACCAGACGGCCGAATCGAACCGGTCGGCGAAACACTGTGCCTGGGCGATCGCTTTGGCGACCACGTCCTTCAGGCCCGGATCCATTTGCTGGTCGGCCTGCGCGGGACGACAGGCGATGAGCCCGGCCGCGAGAGCCAGGGTGAGCCCTGCCGAGCGGAGCATGTTCCGCAGCGATGACACCGGGCGAGACGACTCCAGCGACGTTCCTTCCAAGCGGCCTGGCGCCGGATCCTGTTGCAGGTGACGGGAGCATTGCGGTGATCCCCGTCACTGTTGCGGGGGTTTCCCCGCCCACGTCGCGGCGGGCGCGCGAATCTGTTCGAATCGCGGGCTAGAAATCTTACAATCGAGCTGCCGTAACCCTGTTCGAGCATCGATTCAGAACCGTGCTGACCTCGGGAATGACAACCGACCTGCAAACCGGCCCAGCGGAGCAGAGACCGCGCCGCAAGGGCATTTATCTCCTTCCGAATCTGTTCACGACCGGGTGCCTGTTCTCCGGCTTTTACGCGATCGTCGCGGCGATCGACAAGCATTTCGCGGCGGCCGGCATCGCCGTGTTCGTCGCGGCGCTCTTCGATGCGCTCGACGGGCGCATCGCGCGCTGGACGCATACCGAGAGCGCCTTCGGCAAGGAATACGACAGTCTCGCCGACATGGTGGCGTTCGGCCTCGCTCCGGCGATCGTCGCCTACCAGTGGGGCGTCGTCCGCATCGCCGAGTACGGCCGCGCCTGGGGTCGCTTCG
>JASHUC010000306.1 GCA_030040235.1 Gammaproteobacteria bacterium
GCCCGTGCCGCACGAGGAATATTACCTGCGCGCCCAGCCTACGTTCGAGACGAGCGTGGGCAAGCACGACTGGCTCACCAAGCACGTCTTCATCGGCATCGGCGAGCGCCGGGCCGATGGGAATCGATTGCGATACTACGCGGTGGTCTAGAAGAACCGAAATAGGGGAGCAAACCATGAAGCGCGTGACGGTCGTATGTCTCTGGCTTGCACTCGGGGCCGCGCTGGCTCCCGCGCTCTGCCATGCGGAGGTGTCCTGTACTCGCCCGGGTCTCAAGCAGGCCGTCGATCTGTACGTCGCAGCACAGACCAAGGGTGATATCTCCGGGCTGCCGCTCGCCAAGGGTGTGGGCTACTGGGAGAACGCGGCTCCCGCTCGCATTCAAACGGGGTTCATCACCAAGCCGATGAAGATCGACCACGAGCGCAGCCTCTTGGATACGACGACGTGTCAGTCGTTCAGCGAGCTGATCGTGACCGATAAGGCCGCGCCCTACGTGTTCGGCACGCGATTGCGCATCAATCACGACAAGATCGTCGAGATCGAGATCCTGTGGACCACGACGGGCTACTGGCTATTCGATGCCGATGCCTACCTCAGGCACTCCTCCGAGGAGGACTGGGATCCGGTTCCACCCGAGCAACGGGAATCGCGTGACACGCTGGTCGCTGCGGCCAATGCCTACCTCGATGCTTTCCTCGAGAAGAAGATCGACCTGGTGCCCTGGGGCTTCCCGTGCGAGCGGACCGAGGGCGGCCGCGGCTACACCGGAAAGGGCTCTCCCGCCGACAGCTGCGAAGTGGGGGTGCCGGCCGGGGTGAACATCGTCAATCGCCATTTCGTCGTGGATGAGGTGCTCGGGGCGGTGCAGGTGTTCTGCACGTTCGGTGCCGGAACGCCCGGGGGCGGCAGTGGCGCCCCCGACAGCCATCTGTTCCGGCTCAAGGACGGCAAGCTACGGTACGTGCATACGCTGACGCACCTGCTGCAGTCCCGGTTCCGGGGAACCCCTCCGCGGCGCTGAGGCTATTTGGCGCGACCGAGGTAGCCCTGCGCGAGCATCGGCAGGGTGTAGATCTCATCGAGGCCGTGCAATCCGGGCTCCAGCACGTAGGCAACCGCAAACAACGTCTTCTTGTCCGGGCCGCTGAAGGTCACGTCGATGAGGTTGCGCGGGGCGGCAATGGTGCCGAGGTACTTGCCTTCGGGCTCGAACACGCGAACGCCGGGGTATCCCACGATGTAGATTCGGCCGTCGCCGTCGACCGCGCCGCCGTCATTGCCGCCGCCGGGGATGTCCGCGAGCACCCGCACATGGCTCAGCGACCCGTCGGTCCCGACGTCCCCGGCGTACAGCTTGCTCTCGCTGCCGAAGTACAGCGACTTCTCATCGGGGCTCAAGACCGCGTCGTTCACGTCATGGTCGAAGACTTTGGTCACGGTCCCATTGGGATCGGCGTAGTACAGGCCTGCCCAGCCGAAATAAACACCTCCGTTGTGCAGCGCCGCGGGCGAATCGATCGCGCCTCGACCCGAGCACTCGAGCGGCTCGCCGTGGTAGGAGTCGGCGATCATCTTGCGCTCAGGGGCGAGCTCCCAGACCGAGGGGATCAACGCCCGCTCCACGATGAACAGTGCGCCCTGCTTGTTCATCGAGAGCGCACCGCCGGTATTGGTGTCGCGGTAGACGACGGTGGTTTGCCCGTCGGGTGTGATCCGCACGACATCGCTCTCATCGTTCTGAGCCGCGAGGATGCTGCCGTCGGGCTGGCCCACGATCCCGTCCGCATTGTTGCCGTTGTGCACCCAGATCAGCTTCCAATGCTCACCCGCGGCCACCACGCCGGGGATGGCCTTGATGGTGTAGGGGAAGGGTCCGGTTGGCCGCGGACGAAAATTGAAATTGCGGCGCGGCGCAGGCGGGGCGAGCGGATGCCTGCAGAGCGACCTGATCAGGGGCTCACGGGCATCGGAGCCCGCCTGTACTCCGGAGCCTGCCGGCTGCGCCCGGTTGGTCGGAATCTGCGCCATGGCGAGCGTAGCCCCGAACAGACCAAACACTGCGGAAGTCAACCCAACTGAGGCTCGCTTCATCTTAGTACCCTCGCAGGTATCGCCGCGCCGAAGTCCGAACTATGCTGACGCGCACCCCATGGAAGGTCAACGGGTGTCCCGCGCGATCTCGATGACGGCGCTCTCGTTGATATCGTCACGGCCGCGCGCACAAAGCTTGCGGAAAGCCTCGGCCGCGAGCGCCCCGAAGGGAGCTCCGATCTCGAGCTTACGCGCGAGCGCCAAGGCGTACTCAACGTCCTTCAGGCGCAGCCGCGGCGTAAAGATCACCGGCTCGCCGTGCGCCTCTTGCGCCATGCGGCGCGTGTTCCGAATGACCTGCGGACTCCCCGCCTGGCCGCTACCGAGCGCCTGGGCCACCCTTTGCGGTTCGAGCCCGGCCCTCTCCGCAAAGGCCATCGCCTCTGCGGCCGATGCGATCTGCACCGCTCCCAGCATGTTGACCAGCAGCTTGTACGCCGTGCCGGCTCCGGCCGGACCGAAATGAATCACCCGCGAAGCGAAGGCCGATAGAAAGGGCGTGGACGCCGCAAGATCCTCCGCCGATGCGCCGGCGAGCACCGTGAGCTCGCTCTGCGGAAGTCCCGTGACCGGCGCATCGATGTAGCGCAGCCCGCGCCGCCGCGACTCGGCGCTCAGCTCGAGTACCCAGTCGTGCGAGAGCGTCGAGCACTCGATGAGGAGGGTGCCCGGGGCGAGCGCGCCGGCGAGGGCACCGCCGGTGCCGAGCCATACCTCCCGCGAGGCGATATCGTCCGCCACGATCGAAACGATCGCCGACGCACCGGCACAGGCTTCCCGTGGAGTCGCAAAGCCCCGCGCGCCCGCGGCAATCAGCGGCACCGCGCGGGATGCGGTGCGATTGAAGACCTGCACCCGATGATCCGTCGCGAGGAGCCGGCGAGCGACCCCCGAACCCATGCGACCCAAGCCGAGAACCGCGACCGTCGTCATACCCTGCGACCCCGCCCGAGCACTCAGGCGGCTATGGTACGCTGCGCGGCGTTCGAATCCCTCGTGGAGCCCGCCATGTCCGACCCGAAAAAGCCCCGCCAATCGCCGCTTTCCTCCTCCGGTCGCGCGCGCCGCCGTTTTCTCGGCAGCACGGCGCTCGCGGCAGTGGGAACCTCGGCCGCCGCACTCACGCGCGGGCTGCCGGCCCTGGCGGCCAATTCCACCCGCACGGCCGATCCGAGCGAATGTCCGCAGGTGCCCACCCCGATGAAAGACGTCGCGGGCAAGGTCGCCTTCATCACGGGCGGCGACAGCGGCATCGGCCTTGGCATCGCGCGGGCCTTCACCGAGGCCGGCATGAAGGTCGTCATCACCTATCGCACCCAGAAGCATCTGGAAGAGGCCATGAAGGCGCTCGAGAGCGCCGGCAATCGCGTGCACGCGGTCGGTCTCGATGTGACCGACCGGGCGGCCATGGCGCGCGCAGCCGATGAGACGGAGCGGGTCTTCGGCAAGGTGCACGTGATCGTCAACAATGCGGGTGTCGGCGTCTTTGGCGGCCTGAGCAAGGCGACCTACGACGACTGGGACTGGGGCATGGGCGTAAACGTCAACGGGGTGTTCAACGGCATACGCACCTTCCTGCCTCGCATCCAGGCGCACGGTGAGGGGGGGCAGGTCATTGCGACCTCCTCCGTGGCCGGCATCATCGCCCACCCCGGTACCGGGGTTTATTCCACCTCGAAGTTCGCCGTCGTCGGGATGATGGAGGCGCTGCGCAACGAGCTCGCGGATACCAATATCGGTGTGACGGTGTTCTGCCCGGGCCTGGTCAATACGGACATCGGCGACTCGGCCCGCAACCGTCCGAGCACGCTCGCCGATTCGGCCTTCAAGCCGGACCCGAAGATGATGGCGCGGATGCGCACGCAGCGGAAGGCGATGCGAGGTCCGCCCCCAGGTATGGATCCGCTCGATGCGGGCCGGCGCGTCCTGCGCGGAATGCAGAACAACGATCTCTACATTCTCACGACGCCCGAGCTCGAGCCGGAGATCGCCGCACGCGGTGAGTTGCTCGTCGCCGCGATTCCGCGGGACGTCCATCCGCCCGCGGCGCGCGTCGCGATGCAGCGCATGATTGCGGGCAAGACCGTCTACGCTACTCTGCGCGACCGCATTCGCTGCGAGCGTGGCCGGTCACGAAAGGCCTGAGCCGCTCGCGGGCCGCGGGCCCACATAGCGGTGCGACTGCGGCCGGATCAGCCGGCCGCCGAGAGCTTGCTCGCGGGCATGAGCACGCCAACCCGGCCGCTGACCCCTTGTCCGCAGGCTGAGGGTGAGCTTAGGGAGCGCCGGCGATGGTCGTCATGAATGTTCGGATCGTGCACTTTCCCGAGACGCGGGTCGCCGCCGTCGAGCACTGCGGAGCACCGGGTCGCGAGCACGAGACGGCCCGCAGACTCATCGAATGGCGCAAGGCACATCGGGTGTTGCCCGAACGTCACCGCACGTTCGGGATTCACTACACCGATCCGCGCTCGACCCCGGCGGCCGAGCATCGCGTAGACTTCGCCGTCGAGTTCGAGAAGGACATCGCTCCCAATACGCAGGGCGTCGTCGGCAAGCTCATCCCCGGCGGTCGATGCGCGATGGTGCGGCACATCGGCTCGCGCGAGAACATCTCCGCGGCAGCCTACCTGTACGAGGTGTGGCTGCCGCAGAGCGGGGAGGCGCTGCGTGACTTTCCGATCTTCTTCCATTACGTCAACGTCGGGCCCAATTTGAAAGAGCACGAGATGGTGACCGACGTTTACCTGCCGCTGCGGTAGTGAGCACCGATCGCTGGATCCCGGCGCACCGCCGGGTGGTGATCGCCGCTTTTCTCGGCTGGATGCTCGATGCGTTCGATTACTTCCTGGTGGTCTTCGTGCTCGAGCGCATCGCGCACGATTTTCACACCGACGTGAAGAGCGTGACGTACGCGCTTTTTCTCACGCTCGCGATGCGCCCGCTCGGCGCCTTCCTCTTCGGCCGGCTCGCGGACCGTTTCGGACGCCGCCCGGCACTCATCGCAAGCGTGCTCGCCTATTCGGCGATGGAGTTCGCCTCGGCGCTCGCGCCCTCACTCGCCGTATTTCTCGCGATGCGCGCGCTGTACGGCGTCGCGATGGGCGGGGAGTGGGGCGTCGGCGCCTCGCTCGCACTCGAGACGGTTCCCGTTCGATCGCGCGGCAGGGTCTCGGGCATCCTGCAGTGCGGCTATCCGACCGGCTATTTGCTTGCCGGGGTGGTCTTTGGGCTCCTGTATGCCCACATTGGCTGGCGCGGCATGCTCATGCTGGGCGCACTTCCCGCAGCGCTCGCGCTCTATGTTCTCCTGGGCGTGCCGGAATCGCCCGCTTGGGCGCCGGCGAAGACGCGCGTACGCGCGCCCGGTCTGCCGAAGAGCCTCTCGGGCCATTGGGGGCTCGCTCTCTACGCGATCGTGCTGATGGCCGCCATGAACCTCTTCAGCCACGGGACCCAGGACCTCTATCCGACGTTTCTGCAAGCGCAGCGTGGTCTGTCGCACGCGACCGAGTCGCGCATTGCGATCATCTACAACATCGGCGCCATCGGCGGTGGGCTGTTCTTCGGCGCGCTCTCGAGCCGCATCGGCCGCCGGCGCGCCATTACGATTGCGGCGTTGCTCGCCGCGCCGGCGCTGCCCTTCTGGGCCTTCTCAACGAGCGCAACCGTACTTGCGATCGCCGCCTTCGCGATGCAGTTCATGGTGCAAGGCGCCTGGGGCGTCGTCCCCGTGCATCTCAACGAGCTCGCACCCCACGGCCTGCGCGCGACCTTCCCCGGCGTCGTCTACCAGCTCGGCAACCTTCTCACCTCCTACAATGCCACCCTGCAGGCGAGCCTCGCCATTTCCCACGGCAGCGCCGCCCGGCCCGACTACGCCTTTGCGCTCGCCGTCGTCTGCGCCGTCGTGATCCCCTCCATCGTGCTGCTCGTGATATTCGGACCCGAGCGGCGCGATGTGCGCTTTGCCGCAGAGAGCATTGACGGTCTCGAAAGCCGGTCTGCGCCGTAACGATGCAATTGACGGCTCGCGAGGCCGGGGGGTGCCCCCGCTGTGCTACCCTTCGCCAGGGACCCGCGCGGTCCGAAGGAGCTTTCGATGGCCACCGTCAGAATGCGGCGAAACGGTAATGCGCGCGCGCCGGGTGCGACCTGGCACGCAGCCTTGGCGGCGGTCGCGCTCGCCGCCGGCGCCTTCAGCGCGGCGCAGGCAGCCGAGCGTGGCAACGCGGTGCCCGTCCCGGCGCTCGACAATCCGAAGGCGGCGGGACCGCTGCAGACCGCAGTGCTCGCCGGCGGCTGCTTCTGGGGAATGCAGGCCGTGTTCGAGCACGTCGATGGGGTGCGCCGCGTGTGGGCCGGGTATTCCGGCGGCGCTGCGAGCACGGCGCACTACGAAATCGTGGGCACCGGCACCACGGGCCATGCCGAGTCGGTGCAGATCACCTTCGATCCCCGCGAGGTCTCCTACGGGCAGATCCTGCGCGTCTTCTTCGAATCCCACGACCCGACCGAGCTGAATCACCAGGGGCCGGATGAAGGAACGCAGTATCGCTCGGATATCTTCTATGCCAATGCAAATCAGCAGCGGATCGCCCTCGCGTACATCGCGCAGTTGCAGCGCGCTCATGTGTTCGACACGCCGGTCGTCACCCGCGTCGATCCCTTGAAGGGCTTCTATCGAGCCGAGGGGTATCACCAGGACTTCCTGGTCCACAATCCCGACGACCCGTACATCGTGTACAACGACCTGCCGAAGCTCGCGAGTCTGAAGAAGGTCCTGCCCGCGCTCTATCGCGCGCAGCCCGTGCTGGTCGCCGCCCGCTGATCGCAACCTGAGCAGGGCGCCGAACCCCTCGGCGGCTCTGTCTCTACCGGGGCGCAGAGGTGAGCATGATCATCGAGAACGAGTTTCAGCTGACCGAGGCGGTGCTCGCCGAGACCGAGCGCACGGCCGACCCGCGCCTGAAGGAGATCCTGCAGTCGCTCATCCGTCATCTGCACGGCTTCGCGCGCGAAGTGCGCCTCACGGAGAAGGAGTTCGATCAGGCGATCAACCTCGTGACGGCGCTCGGACACCGCACGACCGAGAGTCACAACGAGACGCGCCTGATCGCAGGCTCGCTCGGGCTCTCGACGCTCGTGTGCCTCATGAACAACGGCGAGAAGGGCACGAGGGAGACCTCGGCCAACCTCCTCGGGCCGTTCTGGCGCGCCGGCGCCCCGCGAATGAAGAACGGCGCCTCGATCGTGCGCTCTGCGACCGCGGGCCGGCCGCTTTTCTTCAAGGGTCGCATCGTCGATCTCGCGGGCAAGCCCGTCGCGGGAGCCGACATCGACGTGTGGCATGCATCGCCGCAAGGTCTCTACGAGAACCAGGACCCCGGCCAGGCCGAGTGGAATCTGAGGGGCAAGTTCACGAGCGACGAGCACGGGGTGTTCTCCTACCGCAGCATCAAGCCGGCAGGCTATCCCGTCCCGATGGGCGGCCCGACCGGTGCGCTGTTGCGCGCCCAGAAGCGGCACCCCTTCCGGCCCGCGCATCTGCATTCCCTCATCTACAAGCCGGGCTTCAAGACGATGGCCTCGCAGATCTACAGCCCCGATGACCCGCAGCTCGAGACGGACGCGCAGTTCGGCGTGACCCGCAAGCTCATCGGTCATTACGTGCTTCACGAGAACGAGCCGGCGCCGGACCCCGAGGTGCACGAGCCCTGGTACAGCCTCGAGCACGAGTTCGTGCTCGAGCCGGGGGAGGCATGGCTACCGACCCCACCGGTCACGGCGAAGACGCGCACCGGGCTCACCGAAGCCGAGTATGTCCGCTGAGGCTTCCGGTCGCGGGCCCACCGGCGCGGCGCTCACCGCCGCGGGAATGGAAGCCTGGATTCGCGCCTACTTCGCGGCGTGCAATTCGGGCGACGTCGAGCGAATCGCGAGCTACTTCGAGCCGCACGCGGTGCACTTCTTTCCGCCCGGCATGTACGGCGGCCCTTTCCGCGGTGCCTACACCATCGCGCGCAAATGGCACGACGCGGTCCACCAGCTCGGCTCGGTGTGGACGGTGGATCAGGTGCTCTGCGATCCGGCGAGCCGCCGTGCGGTGATCGAATGGAGTCACTTCAAGCGCGGCCGTGGCGTGCTGCTGCGGGGCGATGAGTGGTATCTGTTCAGCTCCGGCGGGTTGATCGAGGAGATTCGTGCCTACTACGCCTCCCCACAGGATCCACGCCTCAGCAGGCTCGAGCTCCAAGGCTTCGACTACCCGGGGCGCGGCTACACCATGACCGACGTGGAGAGCTGATGCAGTGATGCGGGAAACGCGTCGCATCCTGCTCGAGGGAAGCATCCTGGAGGTCTGGCGCGAAGGAGACCTCCTCGTGGCCGGCGACGGACGGCGGATCGGCGCGGAGCAGGCGGTGCACCTGCCGCCCGTCGTGCCGACCAAGATCATCTGCGTGCACCTCAACTACCGCAGTCGCGCCGAGGAGCTGCGCACCGCGCCACCGCCGGCACCGCACTACTTTCAGAAGCCTCTTTCGTGTCTCAACAGCCACAAGGGTGCGGTGGTCCGGCCGCGTGGCTGTCGCTTTCTCAATTACGAAGGCGAGGTGGCCATCGTCATCGGACGCACCGCGCGCAACATCCGCATGGCGGAGGCCTGCGAGTACATCGCCGGGTACACGCTCGCCAACGACTTCGCGCTGCACGATTTTCGCGACGCCGACCGAGGGGCGATGCTGCGCGTGAAGGGCGCCGACACGTTGGGGGTCGTCGGACCGGGCCTGGTGCGCAGCTGGCAGCCGGCCGATCAGATCCTGCGCACGCGGGTGAACGGCAAAGTGGTGCAGGAGTCGAGCATCGCAGGAATGATCTTCAGCATGGCGTACCTCGTTGCCGATCTCGCGCGCACGATGACGCTCGTGCCCGGGGATCTGATTCTCTCGGGCACACCGGCCAACTCGCGCCCGGTCGAGCCCGGCGATGTGGTGACGGTCGAGGTCGAGGGGCTCGCAACGCTCGAGAGCCGGATCGTCGAGGGCGAGAGCGGGATATCGAGCGAGTGCGGCTGGGCGCCGAGCGCGAGCGAGAAGGTGCTCGGTGTGGCGCTCGGGCAGGCGCTGCGCGAGTAGCGTGCCGGCGTCCGTCGGACCGGCCTGGCTCAGGCCCAATTTCCCCGGAGGCACCGTCGGATGACAGAGCACAAGTCCAGCGCATCGACACCGGCGCGAGCCGCCTTCGACTGGCGAGATCCTTTCCTGCTCGAGGATCAGCTCACCGACGAGGAGCGTCTGGTGCGCGATACGGCGCGCAGCTTTGCGCAGAAGGAGCTGCTGCCGCGCGTGATCGACGATTATCTCGAGGAGCGCACCGACCCCGGGATCTTCAAGCGCTACGGCTCCCTCGGGCTGCTCGGCATGACTTTGCCCGGGGAGTACGGCGGGGCGGGTGCCTCGTATGTCGCCTACGGCCTGACCGCCCGGGAAATCGAGCGGGTGGACTCGGGCTACCGCTCGATGATGAGCGTTCAATCCTCGCTCGTCATGCACCCGATCCACGCCTTCGGCAGCGAGGCTCAGCGCCGCAAGTACCTGCCGCGGCTTGCAACGGGGGAGTGGATCGGCTGCTTCGGTCTCACCGAGCCCGGGGCGGGCTCCGATCCGGCGAGCATGCGCACGCGGGCGGAAAAGACCGCGCACGGCTACCGCTTGAGCGGATCGAAGACCTGGATCTCAAACAGCCCCATTGCGGATGTATTCATCGTCTGGGCGAAATCCGCGGCGCACGAGGGTGAGATTCGAGGCTTCATTCTCGAGAAGGGGACCGCGGGGCTCTCCGCCCCGAAGATCGGAGGGAAACTCTCGTTGCGCGCCTCGACGACCGGCGAGATCGTGATGGACGGCGTCGAGATTGCCGAGGAGCAGCTGCTGCCCGCAGTCTCGGGGCTTCGGGGCCCGTTCGAATGCCTCAACCGCGCCCGCTACGGGATCGCCTGGGGGGTCATGGGTGCCGCCGAGGATTGCTGGCATCGCGCGCGCGATTACGGACTCGAGCGCATCCAGTTCGGCCGTCCGATCGCCCAGACGCAGCTCTTCCAGAAAAAGCTCGCCGACATGCAGACCGAGATCGCCCTCGGGCTTCAGGCTTCGCTGCGCGTCGGACGGCTCTTCGAGGCAGGCAACGCCGCTCCCGAGATGGTCTCGCTCGTCAAGCGCAACAACTGCGGAAAGGCGCTCGAAATCGCGCGTCTCGCGCGCGACATGCATGGCGGCAACGGCATCCAGAGCGAGTACCACGTGATGCGGCACGCGCAGAACCTCGAGACGGTGAACACCTACGAGGGCACGCACGACGTGCACGCCCTGATCCTCGGCCGGGCGCAGACCGGCTTGCAGGCATTCTATTGATGGTGCGCATCGAGAGGGATGCGGACATCGCGGTCCTCGCGATCGAGAATCCGCCCGTCAATGCGCTGTCGCAACCGGTACGGCAGGCGCTGCTCGCCGCGATCGATGCGGTGGATGCGGACGGTGCGGTGCGCGCCATCGTCCTTCATGGTGCCGGGCGCGACTTCATCGCCGGGGCCGACGTGCGCGAGCTCGCTCGGCCGGGGGAGAGGCCGTTCCTGAGCGATGTGTGGCTGCGCCTCGAGGGATGCGGCAAGCCGGTGGTGGCTGCGCTGCACGGGGCGGTGCTCGGGGGAGGCGCCGAGGGGGCGCTCGCGTGTCACTACCGCTGCGCCACGCGCGATCTCAAATTCGGCTTCCCCGAGGTGAAGCTCGGACTTCTGCCCGGCGCGGGCGGCACCGCGCGCCTGCCGCGAGTGGTGCCGGTGGGGGAGGCTCTCGAGCTGATGCTGACGGGCGAGCCGATCGGTGCCGAGCGTGCCTCCAGGCTCGGCCTGATCGATCGAATGGTCGAAGGCGATGCACGGGCGGCAGGGATCTCCTATGCGCGCGAGCTCGCAGCCTGCGGCGCGCCCGTGCGGCGCGTGCGGGAGCGGGCGGTGCTGAGCTCCGAGAGCGCAGCTGCGCTCATCGGCGAGCGCCGCGCGACGGTCGTGGGGGCGGGCCACCGCCTGCCATCGGGCGAAAGCATTCTCGAGGCCGTCGAGGCAGCCCTCTCGCAGCCCTTCGATATCGCACTCGCCAGAGCGCGTGAGCTCTTCGAGCGCTGCCGGTCATCGGGTGAGTCGGCTGCGCTGCGACACTTGTTCTTTGCGGAGCGCCGCGCGCGAGGCCCCCGCGTCCACCCCCGGCCCGTTGGGCGGGTCGGCGTGGCCGGAGCCGGCACGATGGGCAGCGCCATCGCGATCGCCTTCGTGCTCGCAGGCTTCGAGGTGGATCTCGCGGACTCGAGCGCCGAGGCGCTCGAGGCGGGTATCGCGCGTATCCGTAAGAGCATCGATCGACAGGTGCGCAAGGGACGGCTCGGCGCCGAAGAGGCCGAGGCGGCCCAGCGCCGCGCGCGCCCCGTGCAGGCTCTCGGCTCGCTCTCCCGGTGTGATCTGATCATCGAAGCCGTGTTCGAGGATCTGTCCCTCAAGCGCCGCCTGTTCGCCGATCTCGGACGCTGTGCACGGGCTGGCGCTGTGCTCGCCACCAACACCTCGACCCTC
>JASHUC010000029.1 GCA_030040235.1 Gammaproteobacteria bacterium
GATGTAGTGCTTCATGCGCCGCTCGGGAACAGTCCCTTCGAGCGTCACTTTTCCGCCATCCACGTTCACGGTCACATCGCTCGCATCGAGGCGCTGGTCGGCGAGCTCGCTCGCATCGAAGCGGTCGAACGGCCGCGAGAGCCGCGCGCAGATCTCCTCGCGAATGTGATCATCGGAGCGATGCATAGCCATTTACCTCTCGCTCGAGACCC
This sequence comes from Gammaproteobacteria bacterium, assembly GCA_030040235.1. The sequence continues at coordinate 213 of JASHUC010000029.1, forward strand.
GAGGCGCAACCGGCGTGCCGAGCGCAAGCGCCGGCAGCGCCTGGGCGAGCTCGGCAAGCGAATGGAGGGGCGCCGAGCATACCTCGCCACGGCACACATAGGCCACGCGTCGGCCGAGCGGCGCCTTCTCGGCGAGGGAGGCGGGAAGGCCGGCCGCATCATGCGCAATTGCGAGGACCAGGCATCGCGGCGCATAGCGCCGCGCGAGCTCGCGCCGCCACGGCTCGATCTCACCGGTGGCGCCTCGCAGGATCACGATCGCCGGGGCCTGCAGGTACTCATCGAGCGCGAGGAGGAGCGCCACGTGCGCGGTCGGCTGGCGCGTGAGCGCGTTCCACCCCGCCCGCAGGATCCGCTCGGCCGCCTCGAGATAACGCGGCTCGCCGAGCAGGTAGCCCATGCGCTGCAGCACGAGCGCGGCGATGCCGTTTCCTGAAGGCGTCGCATCGTCGCCGAACGATTTCGAGCGGTGGATCAGCGTCTCGTGATCGTCGGAGGTGAAGTAAAGGGCACCGGAGCCGGCATCGAGGAAGTGATCGAGCAGCACATCGAGCAGCTCGCGCGCGAAGGCGAGCTCTGAGCTCGCGAAACGCACCTGTTGCAGCTCGAGAATGGCATCGGCAAGGTAGGCGTAATCGTCGAGGTACGCATCGAGGTGCGCAGATCCGTCGCGGCTCGTCGCGAGCAGGCGACCGTTCCGCCAGTGCGCGCGGCGCAGGTAATCGAGCGATCGCCCCGCCGAGTGCGCGAGGTCGTCACGCTCGAGCGCGCGCGCCGCGCTCGCCATGCCGCGGATCATGAGTGCGTTCCACGAGGTGAGGATCTTCTCGTCCCGCGCCGGCGCCACCCGTTGCTGGCGTATGACGAGCAGCTTGCGGCGCGCCGAATCGATCAGCGCCATCACCTCGCTCGGCGCCTTGCCGAGCCGCGCGGCGATCTGCTCGATCGATGCGAACGTGTGCAGGTGCCAGCGGTGCTCGAAATTCGGTTCACGGTCGATGCCGAAGCGCGGCGCGAACGCAGCGAACTCCTCCGCGCCGAGCGCGCGCTCGATCTCGCCGCGGTCCCATACATAGTACTTGCCCTCGTCTCCCTCCGAGTCGGCATCGAGGCTCGAGTAGTAGCCGCCCGCTGGCGACTGCATCGTGCGCACCGCCCACTCGGCCGTACCGGCTGCGATGCGCGCGTGGAAGGGGTCGCCGGTTGCGAGTGCCGCGTGCGCGTACGCCGCGAGCAGGGCGCCATTGTCATAGAGCATCTTCTCGAAGTGGGGAATCATCCAGTACGGATCGACCGAGTACCGGCAGAACCCGCCGGCGAGCTGGTCGTTCAGTCCGCCCTCGCCCATGCGGCGCAGGCTGAGCGTCGCCATTTCAAGGGCGGTCACATCCGGCTCCGCTTGCGTGCTCGCATGCCAGTGGCGCATCAGGTACTCGAGCGTGAGCGGATGCGGAAATTTGGGCGCACCGCCGAAGCCCCCGAACTGCGAATCGAAGCTCGAGGCGAGCTCGGCGCGCGCGGCGGCGAGGGGACTCTCATCGAGAGGCGTCTCGGCCGAGGCGGGTGGCGGCTCGAGCTCGCCGAACACCTCGATGAGGGCAGCGCTTTGCTCGCGCAGCTCGGCGTGGTGCTCGGCGTAGTAGTCGGCGACGCGCGTGAGCACATCGCGGAAGGCGGGCATGCCGTAACGCGGCTCCTTCGGAAAGTACGTGCCGCCGAAGAACGGCCGCCGATCGTCCGGGGCGAGGAACATGGTGAGCGGCCAGCCGCCCGAGCGGCGCGTGATGAGGTGCTGAGCGATCTGGTAGATGCGGTCCAGGTCGGGGCGCTCCTCGCGATCGACCTTGATGTTGACGAAGCGCCGGTTGAGCAGCTGCGCCGTGTCCTCGTCCTCGAAGCTCTCCTCCTCGAGCACCGAGCACCAGTGGCACGAGGAATACCCGATGGAGAGGTGCACGGGCTTGCGCTCCTCGCGCGCGCGCTCGAAGGCCTCGTTCCCCCACGGAAACCACTCGACCGGATTGTGCGCGTGCTTCTCGAGGTAGGGGCTGGTCTGCGAGGCGAGACGATTGGTGTACTTCGGAGTGCCGTCGGGGTTGCGGTGTCTCGTGCTCATGAGGGTCTCTCCGAGTGCGGCCCTGTATAATCGTTGCGTGAACTCCGTCCCCGCCTACGATGCGCCGGCAAGGCTCAGTCTCAAGCGCGGCGAGGACCGGCGGCTGAGCGCAGGGCACTCCTGGGTCTTTAGCAACGAGGTCGATACCGATCGTACACCGCTCGCCGCGTTCGAGCCGGGCGATCTGGCCGCCGTGGAATCCGACCGCGGCCGCTTCATCGGCTACGCGTACGTGAATCCTCACGCGCTGATCTGCGCGCGCATCATGAGCCGCGACGCGCGAGCGCCGATCGACGAGGCGCTGCTCGCCCAGCGGCTCGAGCGGGCCCTCGAGCTGCGTCGGCGGCTTTATCCCGAGCCGTACTACCGGCTCGTCTACGGGGAGTCGGACGGCCTGCCGGGCCTCGTCCTCGACCGCTACGGGGATCTGCTCGTCGGCCAGATCGCCACCGCCGGCATGCAGGCGTTGATGCCGCGCATCGAGCACGTCATACGAGCCGTGCTGTCGCCAGCGGCGCTGTACTGGAAGAACGACTCGGGGGCACGCGCACTCGAGCAGCTGCCGCAGACCGCGGGCGTCGCCTTCGGGCGCGAGCCCGAGGAGGTCGAGGTCCGCGAGGCGGGTGCGCTCTTCCACGCCCCGCTCGCCGGGGGACAGAAGACCGGCTGGTTCTATGATCAAACCGCCAATCGCGCGCGGCTGCTGCGCTATGCCCGCGCGGGCGCCCGCGTGCTCGATGTGTTCAGCTACGTGGGCGCCTGGGCCGTGCTCGCCCTGCGCGCGGGCGCGGCCGCCGCGATGTGCATCGACTCATCGAAGGAGGCGCTCGAGTACGCAGCGCGCAATGCCGCCGCGAACGGCACCGCCCTGGAGACCCTGCGCGAGGATGCCTTCGATGCGCTGCGGGCGCTCGGTGAGAGCCGCTCACGCTTCGATCTGATCGTTCTCGATCCACCCGCTTTCATCAAGCGCAAGAAGGACATTCCCAAGGGGCAGGCCGCCTATCGCAAGCTCAATCAGCTGGCCCTGAAGCTCGCCGAGCGCGATGCGCTCCTGGTCTCCTGCTCATGCTCGTATCACCTCGCCGAGACGGAGCTGCTCGCGGCGGTACAGGCCGCCGCAAGGCACTGCGGGCGGTTCGTCCAGGTGCTCGAGCTCGCCGGACAGTCGCCCGATCACCCGGTGCATCCGGCGATTCCCGAGACGCGCTACCTCAAGGCGGTGTTCTGCCGAATCACGCCCGAGTGAGGCGCACGCGCGCGCGCGGGGGGCGGAACCGCTAGACTTGCACCCGC
>JASHUC010000003.1 GCA_030040235.1 Gammaproteobacteria bacterium
GTGTTGCTTCACGACGTGACCGAAATGCGCGGGCTCGCTCGCCAGATGTCCTACCAGGCGACGCATGATGCCCTGACCGGACTCGTCAATCGCCGCGAGTTCGAGCGTCGGCTCACGGAGTCGATCGAGAGCGGCCACCGGGGCGATGGGCAGCACGTGCTCTGCTACCTCGACCTCGATCGCTTCAAGGTCGTGAACGATACGAGCGGGCACCTCGCGGGCGACAGCATGCTGCGGGAAGTGGCGAAGCTCCTGCGCGATGCCGTCCGCGACAGCGACACGGTCGCCCGGCTCGGAGGGGACGAGTTCGGGATGCTGCTCGTCGGCTGTCCGCTCGACAAGGCGCGACAGATCGCCGACGACGTTTGCCGCTCCGTGAGCGACTATCGCTTCGTGTGGAAGGATCGGATCTTCAACATCGGCGTGTCGATCGGCATCGTGGAGATCTCGCGCGAGTGCGGCTCGCTCGAGGAACTGCTCGCGGCGGCCGATTCGGCGTGCTATGTGGCGAAGAAACAGGGCACCGGGCGGGTGGTGGTGTACTCGGCGCGCGATGAGGCGCTCGCGCGCCACAGCGGCGAGATCCAGTGGCTGCAGCGCCTGCAGAGCGCGCTGAAGGAGAACCGCTTTCATCTGTATTATCAGTCGATCGTGCCCACGACCAGTGACGATCACGGCCCCTCGATGGAGGTGCTGGTACGCCTGCAGGACGAGTCCGGTCACGACGTGCCGCCCTCGGAGTTCGTCCGCGCCGCCGAGCGCTATCGCTTGATGGGGCTCGTGGACCGCTGGGTGGTCCAGACGACGCTCGCTGCGCTCGGGCGCGGCGCGATCAGCATTCCGACCCGGCGCAGCATCGCGATCAACATCTCGGGACAGACTCTCGGAGACCTGCAGTTTCTCGAGTTCGTGGTCGAGTGCCTGGATTCCACCGGCGTCTCCCCCGAGCAGGTGTGCTTCGAGATCACCGAGAGCGCCGTGGTCGCCAACCTCGATCACGCGCGGCGCTTCGTGGGCGTGCTTCACGGCATGGGCTGTCAGTTCGCGCTCGATGACTTCGGCTCCGGCGTGGGCTCGTTCTCGAACCTCAAGACTCTGCCGATGGATTACCTGAAGATCGACGGCTCCTTCACGCGCAATCTCTCCCGCGATTCGGTGAATCAGGCCATGGTCACCGCGATGATCAAGCTCGCCCGCACACTCAACTTCAAAGTGATCGCGGAGCAGGTGGAGGACGCTGCAGCGCTCGACACGGCGCGGCGCATGGGGGTCGATTTCGTGCAGGGCTACGCAGTCGCCCGCCCGCAGCCGCTGCCGCTGGCTGCCTGACCGCCGGGGCGCGCGAATGAAACCGGTGGTGGCTATCGTGGCGCCCGGGAGCATGGGCGCAGCGGTGGGCGCGCGCCTCATCCAAGGCGGTGCGCAGGTACTGACGACGCTCGAGGGCCGCGGCGAGCAGAGCCGCGCGCGCGCGCACCGCGCGGGCATCATCCCGGTCGCGGAGCGAGAGCTCGCGGCGGCCGACTTCGTGCTCTCGATCGTGCCGCCTGGCGCTGCGCTCGCCTTCGCGCAGCGCGCCGCATCGTGGCTCACCCCCGCGCGCCGCAAGCCCGTCTTCGTCGATTGCAATGCCGTGAGCCCGCAGACCGTGGAGCGTCTCGCCTCCTGCGTGGCCGAGGCGGGAGCTCCCTTCGTGGACGCCGGCATCATCGGCGGTCCTCCGCGGGAGGGGGCGCCCGGCCCCAACTTCTATGCCTCGGGGCCCGAAGCAAAACGGTTCGCGGTCCTCGCGGACCACGGTCTCACGATTCGGGTGCTCGAGGCCCCGCTCGGCGCTGCCTCGGCGCTCAAGATGTCCTATGCCGGTATCACCAAGGGGCTCACGGCCGTCGGCGCGCTGATGCTGCTCGCCGCGATCCGCGCCGGCGTGGATGCGGCGCTGCGCGCCGAGCTCGCAGAAAGTCAGCCGCAGCTCCTCGAGCGATTCGTGGGCGGCATGCCGTCGGTGTTTCCGAAAGCGTACCGCTGGGTCGCCGAGATGCGCGAGATCGCGGCATTCGCGAGCGCCGATGCCTCGGCCGCGGCGATCTTCGAGGCCGCCTCGAGCCTCTACGATCGCCTGGCGCGCGATGCGGCCGGGGACGGCGTCGAGCAGGCAGCGCTCGAGAAACTACTCGGCGGCTAGCGCTTCGCGGCTAGCGCTTCGGCTCGAACGCGAGCGCGAGTCCGTTCGTGCAGTAGCGCAGGCCGGTCGGCTGCGGCCCATCGGGAAAGACGTGCCCCAGATGGCCTCCGCAATGCGCGCAATGCACCTCGGTCCGGTGCATCCCGAGGCTCGAGTCCGTGGAAGTCGCCACCGCGCCCTCGATCGGCTTGAAAAAGCTCGGCCATCCGCTGCCGCTCTCGAACTTGGTGGAGGATTCGAACAGCCCCCGCCCGCAACCCGCGCAGTGGAACACCCCGGCCCGATGCTCCTCGTTGAGCGGACTCGTGCCGGCAGGCTCCGTACCGTGCTCGCGCAGCACCTTGAACTGCGCCGGCGTGAGATCACGGCGCCACTCCTCGGGGGTCTTGTCGATTGGATGCGAACGAGTCGAGCTCATGCGTCTCTCCAGTGGACCACGCTGCTTTACAGGATGATACCGGGAGCGCATGGTCCTGGCGCCGGGACCGTTGCCAACTGTAAGCACCGGCACCATTGTGGCGTGCACGCGCACGTGCGACTATAGGATGGACACGCGCCGCAAGCGCCCGGGGCGTGGGGCTCGAGGGGAATCCATACACTATGCAGCTTGCACGCCTCTGGCGTGAACATCTGGCAGCGGGTTGTCCCCAAGAGCTGAGCGGCGTCGAGATCGCAGGCACCGACGCCCGCGAGCTCGATGCGGAGATCACGGCGTGCGTGAGCGCGCTGCTCAGCCGCTCGCTCAAGATGGACGGGCGCATCCAGAGACGCCTCGCCGAGGTGAGTGCCGACCTCGCGCGCAGACAATCGAGCTCCGAGCCGCCCGTCGCGGCCTACTGTGCGCGACTCAATCAGCTCGTGAGTGCGGTGCTCACCGAATCGCAGGCCGGTCGCGCGTAGCTTCCGGGCACAGGATGTGCCCCGCCGCCGAAGGTGGCGAGCAGCGAGCGAAAACCACGCTTTTCGCGAGCTGCGCGAGGGTCGCGGCAGGATGCCCGATCCCGAGCTAGAGCAGCGGAACCAGCAGCAGCGCCACGATGTTGATGATCTTGATGAGCGGGTTGATCGCGGGGCCCGCCGTGTCCTTGTAGGGATCCCCGACGGTATCGCCGGTGACAGCGGCCTTGTGGGCCTCCGAGCCCTTGCCGCCGAAGTGACCCTCCTCGATGTACTTCTTGGCGTTGTCCCAGGCGCCGCCTCCGGTGCACATGGAGATCGCGACGAAGAGCCCGGTCACGATCGTTCCGATGAGGAGGCCGCCGAGCGCACGGATGCCCGCGCCGGGCCCCATGATCGCATTGAGCAGCCACACCAGGATCACGGGCACGATGATCGGCAGCAGCGAGGGGATGATCATCTGCTTGATCGCGGCGCGCGTGAGGAGGCTGACGGCTCTCGAGTAGTCGGGCTTGGCCGTTCCCTCCATGATGCCCTTGATGGTGCGGAACTGACGGCGCACCTCCTCGACCACCGAGCCCGCGGCGCGGCCTACCGCCTCCATGGCCATGGCCCCGAAGAGATACGGCACCATGCCGCCGACGAACAGCCCGATGATGACGGCCGGATCGGACAGCGAGAACGTGGTGAGCTTGCCCGCGTTCTGGAGGTTGTGCGTGTAGTCGGCGAACAGCACGAGCGCGGCCAATCCTGCCGAGCCGATCGCGTAGCCCTTGGTCACCGCCTTGGTCGTGTTGCCCACGGCGTCGAGCGGATCGGTGATGTCCCGGACCTGCTTCGGAAGGCCGGCCATCTCCGCGATCCCACCGGCGTTGTCGGTGATCGGTCCGTAGGCATCGAGCGCCACGATCATGCCCGTCATCGACAGCATGGCGGTCGCCGCCACGGCGATGCCGTAGAGGCCGGCGAGCAGATAGGTCGCCCAGATCGCGACGCAGATGAAGAGCACGGGCAACGCCGTGGACTTCATCGACACTCCGAGCCCGGCGATGATGTTGGTCGCATGGCCCGTCTGGGATGCCGCCGCGAGCCTGCGCACGGGGCTGTACTCGGTCGCGGTGTAGTACTCGGTGACGATGATCAGCGCCGCGGTGAGGCCCAGACCCACGAGCGCACTGCCGAAGAGCGGCATGAGATGCTCGGGCATCAGATCCCGCGTGATGAAGTAAAAGGCGATGCCGGCGAGCACTGCGGAGACGATGACGCCTTTGTAGAGCGCGGCCATGATCTTGCCCGACGGTCCCGTGCGGACGAAGAAGGTGCCGATCACGGAGGCGACGATCGAGGCGGCGCCGAGCGCGAGCGGATAGACCGCCGCCCTGGGGCCTGCCTCGGGCATCGTGAGCCCGCCGAGCAGCATCGTCGCGACGATCGTCACGGCGTATGTCTCGAAGAGATCGGCGGCCATGCCGGCGCAGTCCCCGACATTGTCACCGACGTTGTCGGCGATCACCGCCGGGTTGCGCGGGTCGTCCTCGGGTATTCCGGCCTCGACCTTGCCGACCAGATCCGCGCCCACGTCGGCGCCCTTGGTGAAGATGCCGCCGCCGAGCCGCGCGAAGATGGAGATGAGCGACCCGCCGAAGGCGAGGCCGACCAGCGCGTGCAGCGCGCGATCCTGGCCGAGGTGCGGCAGCAGCGCCGCGTAATACGCCGACACGCCGAGCAGACCGAGCCCGACGACCAGCATCCCGGTGATCGATCCGCCACGGAAGGCGACGGCGAGCGCGGCGTTGAGTCCCTGCGTCGCCGCCTGGGCCGTGCGCACGTTCGCCCGCACCGAGATGTTCATGCCGATGTAGCCGGTGGATCCGG
>JASHUC010000307.1 GCA_030040235.1 Gammaproteobacteria bacterium
GTCCCGGCCGTCTCGAGCGAAGCGATCACCGCCTGCGCGGAAGCGCCCTCGCGGAAATGGCCCTCCACACCGAGCTCGACCGCGCGCCGCGCGAGGCGCCGCACCTCCTCGTCGGGGCGGAAGATCTCCGCCTCGATGCCTGCCACCATGCGCGCAACGGTCTGATCGGTGATCTCGGGAAAGGCCTTCTTGCAGAAGGCGAAGAAGGTCATGTAGGCCCCGTAGCCGAGCAGCAGGAACTCGAAGTGGTGATGCCACATGCGGAAGTACCCCTCGAGCGTCTTGTAGTACACATCGAGGAGGTAGTGGTTGGAGGCGATCCCGCGCCCGGCGCGCACGTGCTCGAGGGGCTCGAACTCCGGCAATGTGAGCTTCGGCAGCGCCTGTGCCTCGCGAATGAGCGCCAGCATCTTCTGCCGCCACTGCGCGTAGAGACGTTCCCAGTTCTCGTAATAGTAGAACGCCCGTTTCTGAAACTCCGCGGTCCGCCGGGCGATCTCGCGAGGATCGGTCACGCCGTTGCCGCCGATGTACACCCGCCCGTTGATGATGCGGTGATCGATCCCGAGTGTCGTCGGCAGGCAATGCACGCGAGTGTTCGACGACCCGAGCGCACAGTAGGCCGCCTCCGCGGTGACCATGTCGAAGGCCGACATCGGCTCGGGGAAGTGCATGGAGTTGTAGAACCAGAACCGCTCGTCGTCCGCCTTGGTGAACTGGATGAAGTACGGATAGGCAGCCTGTGCCCGCTCGGTTCCTGGAACAACCTTGAGCGAGCTCGGCAGCGGGAATCCCTTCGTCTTGACCGTGGTGCTCATGAGGATTCTCCGGGCCTGCGGTTGGAGCGAAGTCAGCGGCGATGCAATATAACAGGTCCGCCTAGCGAGCTCACTTGGGCATAGGGCTTTTGGAGACTCCATGATTGCTGTCCGACTCATAGCTCCCCGCCGGATCGTCACCTGCCTCATCCTGACGCTCGCAGCCGGCACCGCCGCCGCGCAGCAGCGTGGCTTCGCGGATCGCGTGTACCGCCACGGGTATATCTATACGGTCGATGCTCACGACTCGGTGCGCACAGCCCTCGCGGTGCGCGCAGGCGTCATCCTCTACGTGGGGGACGATGCGGGTGCGCGCCAATGGATCGGTCCACACACGGTCGTGGAGGATCTCGGCGGCCGGATGATGATGCCCGGCCTCGTCGACGGGCATATGCACCCACTCGCCGGTGGCTACAGCCTGCTCGGCTGCGACCTCAAGTACGAGCGCCTTACCGTGCACGAAGTGCAGAGGCGAATTCAGCAATGTCTCGATGAGACCCGCGCGCACGAGCCCAACGGCTGGCTCGAAGTGCGCAACTGGTTCCAGGAGGCCATGATCGGCGGCGGCACGATGTCGCGCTCGATGCTCGACGTCCTCAACACGCGCCGACCGATCCTGATGCTCTCCTCGTTTGGTCACACCGCGCTTGCCAACACACGAGCGCTCGGGCTCGCTCACATCACGGCGCGCACTCCCGATCCATCGGGAGGCGCAATCAACCGGGACGCCTCGGGGCGGCCGACCGGTCTGCTTGAGGATGCGGCAATCGCACTCGCCCAGGCGGCGATACCGCCCCCGACACCGCAGGACGACATTCACGCCGCCGAGTCGGCGCTCGCAGCGCTCAGCGCACAGGGAATCACCACGTTCTTCGATGCGGCTGCAACGCCGCAGACGCTCGCGGCCTTCGCGGGGGCCGAGCGGGCCGGCCGCCTGAGCGCGCGAGCGCACTTCGCGGTACTGGTGACGCCGGTGCAAGCGGCCGACCCGCACGCGGCGGTCGCTTACCTTCGCGGCCTCGCGCGCCGATACGATCAAGGGCCGATCCGATCACGGCCCGCCATGACGGTTCACAACTTCAAAATGTTCCTCGACGGCGTGATCACCGCACCCGCACTGACGGGCGCCATGCTCGAGCCGTACTTCACGAATGTGGGCACTGCGCAGCATCCCCGATGGGTTCCCGGCAAGAGCCGCGGGCCCGCTGTCTACTTCCCGCCCACGGAGCTGGCTCAGCTGGTGCTCGCCGCAGCGGCGGCAGGCTTCGAGCCGCACATGCACGCCGACGGAGATGGGGCGGTGCACGCCGCGCTTGATGCCATCCAGAGGCTGCGCACGCAATACCCGACCTCGCAGATCCGCGCGGCGATCGCGCACGATGAGATCGTCGACCCGCGCGACTTCCCGCGGTTCGGGCCGCTCGAGGCCATTCCCGTACTCTCGTTCCAGTGGGAGAAGCCGGCTCCCGATACCGTCGACGGGGAGAAGGACTACCTGGGCCCGGCGCGGTATCGGTACATCGAACCCGCCGCCTACCTCGCCGATGCCGGAGCGCGCATCGCCTACGGCAGCGACTGGCCGGTCGATCCACTCAACGAGTGGTTCGCCCTCAAAGTCGGTGTGACGCGCACGAACGCGCCGGACGTCGATGCGAAGTACCGCGGACGCCTCGGCACCGACCGCGGCCTGACCCGCGAGCAGGTGCTGCGCGCGATCACCGAGAACTCCTCCTACGAGCTGCACCAGGAGCGCGCCACCGGGTCGCTCGAGGTGGGCAAGCTCGCCGATCTGATCGTCCTCGACCGCAACGTGATGCAGATCCCCGCCGCGGACATCGCCAACGTCAAGGTGCTCGAGACCGTGGTTGGCGGGCGTATCGTCTACCCACGCTGAGGATGGATCGGAGCCTTCCGGTTCATCGTGCGGACCAGGCGGCCACGAACGCCGCCACGTCGCGAATGTCGCGCTCGTCCTCCGCCGTGCGAGGCGCGGGGAACACCTGGGGCATCGGTGAGGCTGGATTGAGAATGAAGGCCGCGATCTGTCCGGAGTTCATGCGTGCCTTGACGGTCTTCAGATCCGCACCCGCGATCTTGTCGCCCTGCGGACCATGACAGGCGGCGCACGCTTGCGCATATACCGCCCGGCCTCGCACCGGATCGGGGGCTGCGGGACCGCTCGAGGCTCGGGAGGTCCCCGGCAGCGACATCACGACGATGCTCGGCCGCCCGACGGCTGCGCCGAACGATGCGGGCGAGACGTTTCCCGAGGTGAACGCCACATACTGCCTTCCGGCGCGTGCGTACGTCACGAGGCCGCCCGCGAGGGCGCCGCCGGTCGCGTACTTCAGCAGCAGCGCCCCGCTTGCGCTGTCAAAGACGAGCAAGCGCCCCGCGTTGTCGCCCGTCATCACGATACCGCCCGCCGTCGGGGTGACACCGGCGAGCACCGGCGCCTCATCGTGATACCTCCAGCGCACGACACCCGTATCGGCGTTGACTGCGGTGACCCACCCCGTGGGGGTATCGCTGGGCGCTGCCGCACCACCCCCGAAGTTGAGGCCGCGCGGGACGTACGTGGACCCCGGCGCGCTCTTGAGCGTGATGCAGAGATCGTCGGCCCCGACGAAGATCGTCATGCGCCTGGGATCGAAGGCGGGACCGTTCCACAGCACGCCTCCGGCGGGCCCCGGACAGACCCTCACACCGGCCGGGGTCACGACCTTGCGCACCGGGTCGACCGTCGTCACGGGAACCTTGAAGCGCGCCTGATGCGAGG
>JASHUC010000308.1 GCA_030040235.1 Gammaproteobacteria bacterium
TGTCGACGCGCTCCCCGGCGATCTCGTTGGAGACCGCCTGCACGCGCGAGCCGCGCATGCCGACGCACGCGCCGACCGGATCGATGCGTGGATCGTTGCTGCGGACTGCGATCTTGGCGCGCACCCCCGGATCGCGCGCGGCCCCGAGAATCTGAATCAGCCCCTGGCCGACCTCCGGCACCTCGAGCTTGAAGAGCTCCATCAGGAACTCGGGGGCGGTTCGCGTGAGGAACAGCTGCGGCCCGCGCGGCTCGGAGCGGACCTCCTTGAGAAAGGCCTTGATGCGGTCCTGCGGCTTGACCTGCTCGCGCGGGATCATGTCCGTGCGCGGCACGAAGCCCTCGGCGTTGCCGCCGAGATCCACATAGATCCCGTTGCGATCGACCCGCTTGACGACCCCGCTCACCAGCTGGCCGACCCGATCCTTGTAGGCGTCCACCACCTGCGCGCGCTCGGCCTCGCGCACCTTCTGCACGATGACCTGCTTGGCCTGCTGTGCGGCGATGCGGCCGAAGGCGACCGACTCCATCGGCTGCTCGACGAACCCGCCGGGCTCGGCCTTCGAGTCGATCTCGCGGGCATCATCCAGGCGCAGCTCGTGCTCCGGAGACTCGAGCTCGGTCGAATCGTCTGCGAACACCTTCCAGCGCCGGAAGGTCTCGTAGTCCCCGTTGCGCCGATCGATCGCGACGCGCACATCGAGCTCCTCACCGTGCTTCTTGCGCGTGGCGGAGGCGAGTGCAGCTTCGAGCGCCTCGAAGATGACTTCTTTGTCGACGCCTTTCTCGTTCGAGACGGCATCGACCACCATCAGGATTTCCTTGTTCACACGTACCTCTACAGGGGCGCGAGTCGCGCCTTCTCGATCTCGCGAAACCGAAGGTTCACGATCTGCCGGTCCACCTCGAGGGCGACCCCCTCGCCCTCTACCGAGCGCAGCGTGCCCGTGTAGCGCCGCCGCCCCTCGCGGGGCGTGAGCTCGACGAACACCCGCGAGCCGACAAACCGGTCGAAATGCGCGCGCGTGCGCAACAGCCGATCCTCTCCCGGGGAGGACACCTCGAGGGTGTACGCCGAGGCGATCGGATCCTCGACATCGAGCAGCGCGGAAACCTCGCGGCTCGCGCGCTCGCAGTCGTCGAGACCGATGCCCGCGGGCTTGTCGATGAAAATGCGTAACGTCCCACGCCCGTGGGCCGGGATAAAGCTAAGGTCAACCAGCTCGTAGCCCAGTCGAGCCAACAGCGGCTCTATGAGGCCGACGAGCCGCTCTCGCAAGGCCGCTGCCATGAGCTCGAGCTCCCGCCATAAACAAAAATGGGCCCTTCAGGCCCACTTCCAGTCGAGCGCAGCCGCGCACGCACTACGCCATCCTGCTTCGCAGCTCACCCGCAGCAGCGCAGGCCCAAAAAAGAAAAGCCCCTCGGGGGGCCTTCCACCATCGAGCACTCGGCGGCTACGCAGCCGCCGACGGGGTCGAGGTGTGGTGCCACCCCCACCCGCCGAGGGGGCGAATTCTACGGCAGGGGGCGGCGGGCGTAAACCGGTTTGCTGGAGGCTCGGCCTCGGGCGCTGCGACATAACCGCCTACAGCGGCAGTCCGACGTAGTTCTCGGCGAGCGCGGTAAGGGCGGCGCGCGATGAGGCCAGGTACTCGAGCTCGGCTTCCTGGATGCGCCGGTCGAAGCCGCTGCGCTCCGGAAAGGTATGCAGGAGCGCGGTCATCCACCAGGAGAATCGCTCGGTCCGCCACACGCGCCGCAGCGCCCGCTCGGAGTAGCTCTCGAGCCCTGCGCGCGAGCGCTCGCGGTAGTACTCCACGAGCCCCTGGGAGAGGTAAAAGACATCGCTCGCCGCGAGATTCAGGCCCTTCGCACCGGTCGGCGGGACGATATGCGCCGCATCGCCGGCCAAAAAGAGGCTCCCGTAGCGCATCGGCTCGGCGACGAAGCTGCGCAGCGGAGCGACCGTGCGCTCGAGCGCGCGACCCCGCTCGAGCCGCGCCGCCGCTTGGCAGTCGAGCCGGCGCGCGAGCTCATCGTAGAAGCGCGCCTCCGGCCAGTCCTCCACCCGCTCCTCGAGGCTGCACTGCAGATACAGCCGGCTGCGCGCCGTGGAGCGCATCGAGCACAGCGCAAAACCTCGCTCGTGATACGCATAGATGAGCTCGTGGGAGACCGGGGGGCTCTCGGCCAGGATCCCGAGCCAGCCGAAGGGGTAGCCGCGCTCATAGCAGCGCAGTGCCGCCGCGGGGATGCTGGTACGGCTCACACCGTGGAAGCCATCGCAGCCGGCGATGAAGTCGCAATCGATCTGGTGTTCGGTCCCCGCGACCCGATAGCTCACCCGCGGGTGCTCGGTGTCGATATGTTGCAGCACAACAGCGTCCGCCTCGTAGACCGTCGCGCCGCCTGCGGCCGCCCGGCCGGCCATCAGATCGCGGGTGATCTCGGTCTGGCCGTACACCAGCACGCCGCGCCCGGTGAGGGCGCGGAAGTCCACGCGATGGCGCGCACCGGCGAAGGCGATCTCGATGCCCCCGTGGACGAGCCCCTCACGGCGCATCCGCTCTGCGCAGCCCGCGGCCTCGATCAGATCGGCCGTGCCCTGCTCGATGACTCCCGCACGCACGCGGCTGAGCACGTACTCGCCGGTGCGCCGCTCGAGGATGATGTTTGAGATGCCGTTCGCGAGCAGCAGCTGCCCGAGCAGGAGCCCCGCGGGGCCTGCGCCGATGATCGCGACTTGGACGCGCATATGGGTGAGGCGCTCGCGCCGCAGGCCCGAAGTCCGCCCGGCTCAGCGCTCGATCTTCAGCTCCCCGAAGGCGATCCCGAGCTCCCAGCCGTGCCCCTTGCCCGAGAGCGCGAGCGACACCTCTCCCTTGGTCATCACCTGCACCTGAGCCGAGTTGATCGCGCCGGCGTGCGCTTGCGCGCTCGCATAGTTGCCAAGAAGGTCACCGATGCTGCCCACGGGCGAGAAGTCTCCGTGGCCGGACTCGACCGATTTGCCGACGGTGACGCCGCCGCCTTTCGCCGCGAGCTTGACCGCCATCGAGCGGCCGTCGGAGCAGCGGATCGTGCCGTGCCCCTGCGCCGTTTGATAGAACGCCGACCAGCCCTTCATCGTGAAGGTCATCGTGCACTTGAGGCCGCCGTCGGCGCGTGCCGGAGCGGCCGCCAGAGCGAGCACCGCGACCGCGACGAGTCCCGCAACAGCTTTGAATGACGACATCGCTTGTCCCCCTTCCGCTCAGGCGGTCGCGCGCAAGGGCTGCTCGAGCATGCTCTCGGGTTGGCCGGTGTTGAGAAGGACGGCCTGCTTGCGCATGAAGCTCAGCATCCCGGCGCCGCGCCCGCCCATGCCCGAGAATTTGAAAGACTGCCACTCCGCGACACCGAAGCCCGCGAAGGTGAGAAAGGTGTCCTGCACGCTCACGACCCCCGCATCGATCCGGTCGGCGATGCGCCGTGCCTCGGCCTCGGTGCCGCCGACGACCGCGGCCGAAAGCCCGTAGTAGGAGTCGTTCGCGAGGCGCACAGCCTCCTCCTCGGTGCGAAACCGCATCACCGGCATCACAGGGCCGAAGGTCTCATCGCGCATGATCTTCATGTCATGACTCACATCGATGAGCACCGTCGGGTGCATGTACAGACCGCCGCCGAGTTTGATCGACTTGCCCCCGCAGCGAAGC
>JASHUC010000309.1 GCA_030040235.1 Gammaproteobacteria bacterium
CCGGGGGTCGAGTTCATCCAGGGTGATTTCCGCGAGGACGGGGTGCTGGGGGCGATCCTGGAGCGCGTCCCCGAGCACGGCGTGGATGTGGTCCTCTCGGACATGGCGCCTTCCTTGAGCGGGATCGACGCCGTCGACCACCCCCGCTCGATGCACCTCGCCGAGCTCGCGCTCGACCTGGCGGGTCAGGTCTTGAAGCCGCGCGGAGGCGCCCTCATCAAGCTTTTCCAAGGCTCGGGCTTCCAGGAGCTCGTGGCCGATGCCCGGAGGCGGTTTGCGACGGTGAAGCTCCTGAAACCCCAGGCCTCGCGCTCGCGCAGCGCCGAGGTCTACTTGCTGGCTAAGCACCTGCTGTTGGTGTAGGTTCGAGGAGTGGTTCTTGCAGAGCCGGGGAGTATCAGGGGTGCTCTCGACGCTCCGGGGGGCGGCGAGCACGCCACCCCGAAAATTCCCGCTCGAGGGCGTGATTCGAGGTCCCATCATTGAATGATTTGACGAAAAATATCCTGCTCTGGGTCGTCATCGTGCTGGTGCTGCTCGCGGTGTTCAGCCGCTACATGCCCTCGGTCGGCCAGCCGCAGGAGATTTACTACTCGACCTTCCTCGATGATGTGAAGCAGAACCGGGTCGAATCGGTCATTTTTGAGGGGGACATCCTCAGGGGAACCCTGAAGGACAAGACCCAGTTCAAGACCTACAACCCCGAGACCGACTACACCGTGCTCATCGGGCAGCTCGAGAAGGCGGGCGTGCAGATCGAGGGCCAGCCGCCCAAGCCACCGAATTTCCTCGCGCAGCTCCTGCTGCAGCTCGCTCCGGCGCTGTTCCTGGTGCTCGTGTTCGTCTACATCATGCGCCAGATGCAGGGCGCCTCGGGCGGCCGGGGGGCGATGTCCTTCGGCAAGAGCCGCGCGCGGCTGCTCGGTGAGGACCAGGTGAATGTCACCTTTGCCGATGTGGCCGGAGTGGACGAGGCGAAGCAGGAAGTCTCCGAGATCGTCGACTTCCTCAAAGACCCCGGCAAGTTTCAGAAGCTCGGTGGGAAGATTCCCAAGGGTGTGCTGATGGTCGGTTCGCCCGGCACCGGCAAGACCCTGCTCGCGCGCGCCATCGCCGGTGAGGCCAAGGTGCCCTTCTTCACGATTTCCGGCTCCGACTTCGTCGAGATGTTCGTCGGCGTCGGCGCCTCGCGCGTGCGCGACATGTTCGAGCAGGCGAAGAAGCACGCCCCCTGCATCATCTTCATCGACGAGATCGATGCGGTCGGCCGGCATCGCGGCGCCGGCCTCGGCGGCGGGCACGACGAGCGCGAGCAGACGCTCAATCAGCTGCTCGTCGAGATGGACGGCTTCGAGGGCAACGAGGGCATCATCGTCATCGCGGCGACCAATCGCCCGGACGTGCTCGACCCGGCGCTGCTGCGCCCCGGCCGCTTCGACCGGCAGGTCGTGGTGCCGCTCCCCGATGTGCGCGGCCGCGAGCAGATCCTGCGCGTGCACATGCGGCGCGTGCCGCTCGCCGAGGACGTGAAGCCTGCGCTCATTGCGCGCGGCACGCCCGGCTTCTCGGGCGCCGATCTTATGAACCTCGTGAACGAGGCGGCGCTGTTCGCCGCGCGCGCCAACAAGCGCATCGTCGGCATGGACGAGTTCGAGCGCGCGAAAGACAAGATCATGATGGGCGCCGAGCGGCGCTCCATGGTGATGAGCGAAGCCGAGAAGCAGATGACGGCCTATCACGAGGCCGGTCACGCGATCGTCGGCATGACCGTGCCCGAGCACGATCCGGTCTACAAGGTGACGATCATTCCGCGCGGCCGCGCGCTCGGTGTCACGCAGTTCCTGCCCGAGCAGGATCGCTACAGCCTCTCCAAGCGGCGCATCGAGAGCGCCATCACGACGCTGTTCGGCGGCCGCATCGCCGAGGAGCTCATCTACGGGATCGACGCGGTGACGACCGGCGCATCGAACGACATCGAGCGAGCGACCGAGCTCGCGCGCAACATGGTCACGAAGTGGGGACTGTCGGACAAGCTCGGGCCGCTCACCTATTCGGAGGAGACGGGCGAGGTGTTCCTCGGCCGAAGCGTGACGCAGCACAAGCAGGTCTCGGACGGCACGGCGCACGCCATCGATGAGGAAGTGCACCGGGTGATCGAGAGCAACTACGCGCGTGCGCGCGAGATTCTGGCGAGCCAGCTCGACAAGCTGCACGCGATGGCCGAGGCGCTCATCAAGTACGAGACCATCGACGAGGAGCAGCTGAAGGACATCATGGCCGGGAACCCGCCGCGCCCGCCCGCCGGCTGGGACGACACGCTCATCAACAAGCCCCCCCAGAGCAAGCCGCCGGCGACTCAGCAGCCTGCCG
This sequence comes from Gammaproteobacteria bacterium, assembly GCA_030040235.1. Next base: position 2,371 of record JASHUC010000309.1, read on the forward strand.
CGCCGATCGGCTCGCCCGCGGGACAGCACTAGGCACTGTACGGGCCCCCTGGCGCCCGCGCCGATGCCGCACGCCGAGGGTCCGCGGCAGTTGCGTTGCGCCGGCAGGACGCTCGATCTTTCCACACCCGCCGTGATGGGCGTGCTCAACGTGACGCCCGATTCGTTCTCCGACGGGGGCCGGTTTCTCGATGCGGATCGCGCTCTCGAGCACGCCGAGCGCATGCAGGAGGAGGGCGCCGCGATCATCGATGTCGGGGGCGAGTCCACCCGCCCCGGCGCAACCCCCGTTTCCACGCGCGAGGAGCTCGAGCGAGTCGTCCCGCTCATCGAGCGGCTGCGCGCGCGCCTCTCGGCCGTCATCTCCGTGGACACGAGCAAGCCGGAGGTGATGCGGGCCGCCGCACATGCCGGTGCAGGGCTCGTGAACGACGTGCGTGCGCTCAGGGCTCCCGGCGCGCTCGAGGCGGCGGCCGCCACCGGCTGCGCGGTGTGTCTGGTGCACATGCAGGGGGAGCCTGCGACGATGCAGCGCGCCCCGCGCTATGCCGACGTTGTGAGCGAGGTCGGAGCGTTTCTCACCGCCCGGGCGCAGGCTTGCCTCGAGGCCGGGATCGCCGAGGACCGCATCGTCGTCGATCCCGGCTTCGGCTTCGGCAAGACCTTAGGCCATAATCTCGAGCTGCTGCGACGGCTGCGCGAGCTTTGCGCGGGCTTTCCGCTGATGGTGGGCCTGTCGCGCAAGTCGACGGTCGCCGCGCTCACGGGCCGCGCCCCGGGCGAGCGGCTCGCCGGGAGCGTGGCGCTGGCGACGATTGCCGCCCTGAACGGCGCGCAGATCGTTCGCGCGCACGATGTGGCCGCGACCGTCGATGCGGTGCGGGTTGCGGCGGCGCTGAGATGAGATTGCGATCCGGACACCGAAGCGACACATGAGCCGGCGATATTTTGGTACGGATGGCGTGCGCGGCCGCGTCGGCGAGCACCCGATGACCGTGGACTTCGCGCTGAACCTGGCGAGCGCCGCGGCTCGCGTGCTCGCCCCCAGCGGCGGGCGGGTGCTCATCGGCAAGGACACGCGCCTCTCGGGCTACATGTTCGAATCGGCGCTCGAGGCGGGCTTCGTGGCTGCCGGCGTTGACGTGATGCTCATCGGGCCCCTGCCGACGCCCGGCATCGCCTATCTCACGCGCCACTTCGACTGCCGCTTCGGGGTCGTCATCAGCGCCTCGCACAACCTCTACGACGACAACGGCATCAAGTTCTTCGATGCCAGCGGAGGGAAGCTCTCCGACGAGCTCGAGGAGCAGATCGAGGCCGAGCTCGAGCGGGCGCCCATCACACGCACGTCCAGGAGCCTCGGACGCGCCGTGCGCGTGGACAAGTCGCGCGTGCAGTACCAGGAGTTCTGCTCCTCGACGCTGCCCACGGGCGTGGACCTCGGCGGCCTCAAGATCGTGATCGATTGCGCGAACGGCGCGTGCTACAAGGTCGGCCCCCGCCTGCTCGCCGATCTGGGCGCGGAGATCGTGCCGATCGGCTGCTCTCCCAACGGACGCAACATCAACGACGGTTGCGGCTCGCTCGCCCCCGACCTGCTGCAGCTCACGGTTCCCGGGGTGCGGGCGGCAGTCGGCATCGCGGTCGATGGCGATGGGGACCGTCTGACGATGGTCGACCACCTCGGTCGCGTGGTCGATGGCGATCAGCTGCTGTACATCCTGGCGCGCGCGCGCAAGCGCGAGGGCACGATGCGGGGTCCGGTGGTCGGAACGGTGATGAGCAACTTCGGTCTGGAGCTCGCGCTGCGCGAGGAGCAGATCGAGTTCCTGCGCGCCCCGGTCGGCGACCGCTACGTGCTGAGTCTCATGCGCGATTCGGGAGCCGTCCTCGGGGGTGAGACCTCGGGCCACATTCTGCTGCTCGACAAGACCACCACGGGCGATGCGCTCGTCAGCGCGATGCAGGTGCTCGCGGTGATGAAACGCACCGGCCAGACCCTCGCCGAGCTCGCTGCGGGGATGTCGAAGCTTCCCCAGGTGCTGCTCAGCGTCAAGGTGGCGCGGCGCTTCGATCCGAGATCCGCACCCCACGTCGAGGAGACGGTCAGGCGCATCGAGTCACGCCTCGCGAACGATGGCCGAGTGGTTCTGCGCGCCTCGGGCACCGAGCCCGTGATCCGCGTCATGGTCGAGGGACGCGATGAGCAGGCGACGCATGCATACGCGACGGAGCTCGCCGAGGCCGTGCGCGCCGTAGCCGACTGACCAGATGAAGCGCAAACCCATCGTCGCCGGAAACTGGAAGATGCACGGTTCGCGTGCCGAGAACGCGAGCCTCATCGATGCCATAGCGGCGGAGTTTCCCTCCGAGCCGGCCGCCGAGTGCATCGTGTGTCCGCCCTTCGTGTACCTGTGGGAAACCGCGCGCCTGCTGCGGGAGGCCGAGGTCGCGGTCGCCCTCGGGGCGCAAGACGTGGGTGCCGAGGGGCAGGGCGCCTATACGGGGGAGGTCTCGGCGGCCATGCTCAAGGATGTCGGTTGCGGGTATGTCATCGTCGGACACTCCGAGCGGCGCACGCTGCACGGGGAGAGCGATCCGCTGGTCGCCCGCAAGTTTGCGGCGGCGCAGATCCGGGGCCTCGTGCCGATCCTGTGCGTCGGAGAGCAGCTCTCCGAGCGCGAGGCAGGGCGTACCGAGGAGGTGGTTTCGCGCCAGCTCGATGCGGTGCTCAAGCTCTCGGGGGCCGAGAGCTTCGCGAGGGCCGCCATCGCCTACGAGCCGTGCTGGGCGATCGGCACCGGCCGTAACGCGACGCCCGAGCAGGCCGAAGAGGTCCACCGGTTCATTCGTGCCCGCATCGGCGAGCGAAATGCTAACATTGCCCCCGAGGTCCGTATTCTTTACGGCGGCAGCGTGAAGGTGGGAAACGCCGGGGAGCTGTTCGCGCAGCCCGACGTCGACGGGGGTCTCATCGGCGGCGCCTCGCTGAAAGCCGACGAGTTCCTGGGAATCCTGGCGGCCGCAAGGCGCTGAACGCGCCCTCTCAATCATATGTTGCGAATGGCATTAACGTTTCTGCAGTTCTTCTGCGCGCTCGTCATCATCGCCCTCGTGCTCATCCAGCGTGGCAAGGGAGCGGAGGCGGGCGCGGGCTTCGGCGCCGGAGCCTCGGGCACGGTGTTCGGTGCGCGCGGTGCCGGCACGGCGCTGTCGCGCGCGACGGCCATTTTCGCCGCGCTGTTCATGCTCAACAGTCTCGCGCTCGGCTACGTGGGCTCGCATCAGACCTCCCAGCCGAAGACGATTCTCGATACGGCAGGTGAGAGCCCGGCAGCGCCTGCGGGCCCTGCGACACCGCTCATCCCGGCTCCCTCACCGGGTCCGCGAGCCAACTCCCAGAGCGGACCGGGTGCGGGCTCGGCTGCCCGCTCGCCCACGACGACGACCCCGCCGCCGTCCGCGCCGGCCGCTCCAGCGCCTGGACGGAAGTAATCAAAGAGCCCACGTGGTGGAATTGGTAGACACACTAGCTTGAGGGGCTAGCGCCGCAAGGTGTGGGAGTTCGAATCTCCCCGTGGGCACCAGCGAGCTTCAGAGCACGCGGCAGTCAACGCAGCGCTTCCGGCCAAGCGATGATAAACGTCGCGAGAGGCCGCTATAATTGCGCGATGCCTGCCGACTACTCGCCCGTGCTCGTCTTTTTGATCGTCGCTGCGGCCCTGGCCACGGTGATGCTCGTGCTCGGTACGGGGCTCGGGCGCTATTTCGCCCGCTTTCACGACGATCGCGACAAGCGCGCGCCTTACGAATGCGGCTTCGAGGCCTTCGAAGACACCCGCATGCGCTTCGATGTGCGCTACTACCTCGTGGCGATCCTGTTCATCGTCTTCGACCTCGAGATCGCATTTCTCTTCCCGTGGGCCGTCGCGCTCGGGAAGATCGGCGTGGCCGGACTCATCGCCATGGCGATCTTCCTCGCGATCCTCACCGTAGGCTTCATCTACGAATGGAAGAAGGGGGCACTGGAGTGGGACTAGAGCCGGATGCTCCCGAGGGCCTCGCCCAGCGCGGATTCTTGACGACGCAGGTCGACCATCTCGTGAACTGGGCCCGCACCGGTTCGCTGTGGCCCATGACCTTCGGGCTGGCCTGCTGCGCGGTCGAGATGATGCACGCCGGGGCCTCGCGCTACGATCTCGACCGATTCGGCGTGGTGTTTCGTCCGAGCCCGCGCCAGTCCGATGTGATGATCGTGGCCGGGACGCTCGTCAACAAGATGGCGCCGGCGCTGCGCAAGGTGTACGACCAGATGGCCGAGCCGCGCTGGGTCATCTCGATGGGCTCGTGCGCGAACGGGGGCGGCTACTACCACTACTCCTACTCGGTGGTGCGTGGCTGCGACCGCATCGTGCCGGTCGATGTGTACGTCCCCGGCTGTCCGCCGACCGCCGAAGCGCTGGTGTACGGCATCATTCAGCTGCAGAAGAAGATCGAGCGCACGAGCACCATCGCGCGCTAGGAGCCTGTCGGATCGATGAGCAACATGACCGAGCGCATCGAGGCGCTTGCGCAGAAGGTGGACGCGCAGCTCGCGGGCGAGCTCAAGCGCGTGGCTGCGCTCGGCGACGAGCTCGCCTACGAGCTCGAGCCGGGATCGCTCCTCGCCGTGTGCACGCGGCTGCGCGATGCGAGCGACCTCAAGTTCGAGATGCTGATGGATCTCGCGGGTGTGGATTATCTGCACTACGGTCGTGACGAGTGGCAGACCGAAAGCGCGACGCGCTCGGGTTTCAGCCGCGGCAGGGTGGCGCGCGCCACGGCGCCCGATCCCGCCATGCCTGGCCGCTTCGCCGTCGTCTACCAGCTGCTTTCCGTCACGCACAACGCCCGGGTCAGGCTGCGGGTGAAGTGTCCCGACACGCAGGAGCCGACCGTCGATTCGGTGAACGACATCTGGGCGAGCGCCAACTGGTTCGAGCGCGAGGCCTTCGACCTCTTCGGGA
>JASHUC010000030.1 GCA_030040235.1 Gammaproteobacteria bacterium
TTCCCGCGGCGGCGTGGAAAAACACCTTGCATCGCCCGGGCCAGCCACGCGTCGGGTCCGAGGCGTCGCCACCGGGCGTGACTCCGCCGGCCACGGGCTCCATACCTCCTATCCGGAATCCCGATTGAAAATTGCCCGGCTAGGCAGTCAGAATGGGCGGATTCGCTCTGCGCGGATCGACACCCCAAGACAAAGAGAGATTGAGTCATGAGTCAGCAGAACCTCGAGAGCTTGCTCAAGTCCGTCGGGAACCCGGTCAAGATGCTGCGCAACTCGCAGCTCGGGGCTTATGTCTACCCGGTGGTTCCGAGCGAGTTCAGCAACTGGCGCGACGAGCAGCGCGCCTGGCGCGAAACGGCCGTGCTCTTCGATCAGACGCATCACATGAGCGAGATGACGGTCAAGGGGCCGGATGCGCTCAAGATGCTCAACCATCTCACCATCAACAGCTTTGCGAACTTCACGCCGAACAAGGCGAAGCAGATGGTGCCGTGCAGCTACGACGGATATGTGATCGGCGACGGCATTCTCTTCTATCTCGACAAGGACGAGTTGCTGTTCGTCGGCCGCACTCCGACCGTCACCTGGATCGAGTTCCACGGTCAGACCGGCGGGTACAAGGTCGACCTCAAACGCGACGATCGCTCACCGTCCGCGCCGCGCGGCAAGGCGGTGCTCCGCCAGCACTACCGCTTCCAGATTCAGGGCCCGAATGCCGCAAAGGTCCTCGAGAAGCTCAACGGCGGGCCGATCCCGGAGGTGAAGTTCTTCACGATGGACGCCATCAAGATCAGGGGTCGCAAGGTGCGCTGCCTGCGCCACGGCATGGCAGGGGCACCCGGGCTCGAGATCTGGGGCCCGTACGCCGAGTACGACGAGATTCGCGATGCGGTGGTCGAGGCCGGGAAGGACTTCGGCCTGGTGCAGGTCGGCTCGCGCGCCTATGCGAGCAACACGCTCGAGTCCGGCTGGATTCCCTCGCCGCTGCCCGCCGTTTATACCGGCGAGAAGATGAAGAAATACCGCGAGTGGCTGCCCGCAACGAGCTACGAGGGCACGGGCTCGATCGGCGGAAGCTTCGTTTCCGACAACATCGAGGACTACTACCTCACGCCGTACGAGCTCGGCTACGGGCCCTTCGTGAAGTTCGACCATGACTTCATCGGGCGCGAGGCGCTTGAGCGCAAAACGAAAGAGCCGCATCGCAAGAAGGTCACCTTCGCATGGCATGGGGAGGACGTGGCGAAGATCTACGCCTCGCTCTTCGTGCCGAGCGGCGGCGAGCCGTACAAGTTCTTCGACATCCCGATCGCCAACTATGCGTCCGCCTCCTACGACAAGGTGACCATGGGGGGCAAGGTCGTCGGCCTGTCGATGTTCAGCGGCTACAGCTTCAACGAGCGCACGGCGCTCTCCCTCGGCGTGGTGGATCCGAACATCAACGTGGGCGACGTCCTCACCCTCACCTGGGGCGAGGAAGGCGGTGGCACCAAGAAGCCCGTCGTGGAGCGGAGCAGGCAGCTCGAAGTGCGCGTGAAGGTCGCGCCGGTTCCCTACGCGCGCGATGCGCGCGAGGGGTACCACGAGGGCTGGCGCACGCGAACGGCGTAGCGATCTAAAGAGCGCCCGGCGGGACGGCGAGGACTGCCTCGCCGCTCTCGACCTGGGCGGCGTGTATCCGCGCCCGCGGCAGCACGTGCGCCGCATAAAACTTCGCGGCCAGGATGAGCGCTTGGGGCCCATCGGGGCGAGCAGCAGTCGCCCCCGCTACACCCCCGTCAATACGCTCCGTCGCATCCTTCAGGGCCTGCTCCGCCGTGAGCGCCCACTGCCAGCCTCCCGCGAGGACCCCGAGCCAGTTGAGGAAGGGATAGGCGACGCCCGCGGCGAGCTCGGGCCGCGCGGCATGGGAGTCGATCAGCCGCGTGGCTGCGCCCCGTAACAACCGCGCCTCGGCGAGCATCGGTCCTGCCAGCTCCGCGAGGCCCATCGAGGGCTCGATCAGCCTTCGAGCGACGCTTTCCACCTCGGCGAGCAATTCCTCGAGCCCGGCACCTCGATCGCGGATCACCTTGCGGCCGATGAGGTCCTGGGCCTGGATGAAATTGGTCCCCTCGAATATCGGGCCGATCCGCGCATCGCGATAGACCTGCGAGATCTCGCTCTCCTCGATGTAGCCCGCTCCGCCATGGACCTGCACGCCGAGCGAGGCGACCTCCACGGCGATGTCCGAGCACCAGGCCTTGACGAGCGGCGTCAGGAGGCCCGCGCGCCGCTCGGCACGCTCGTGCTCGTGCGTGTGCCCGTGCGCGGCGGCGCTGCCAGGGGCCGCGTGCTCACGCGCGGCCTCGCGGGGAGCGGCTTGTGCGCCATCGAGCGCAGCGGCTGCCGTGTAGGCGAGGCACCGCGCCGCATGCGTCAGGGTCTTCATGGTGAGCAGCATCCGCCGCACATCGGCATGCTCGATGATCGGGCGCTGGTCGCCCGCCGCGTTTCGGCCCTGGTGCCGCTCCTCGGCGTAGCTGCGGGCGAGCTGCCAGGCGCGCTCGGCGAGACCCGTGGAGTGCAGCCCGACGCCGAGACGCATGCGGTTCATCATCGTGAAGAGGCACGCGATGCCTCCGTGCAAGGGGCCGACGAGCCAGCCCCGCGCGCCGGCGCGCTCACCGAGTGCCATCACGCACGTCGGACTCGCGTGGATGCCCATCTTGTGCTCGAGAGAGACGGCGCGGATGTCGTTCGGCACGAGCCCCTGACCGGGCACTGCTTTCGGAACGAGGAAGAGGGACAGGCCCTTGAGCCCCGGCGGGGCTTGCGGCGTGCGTGCGAGCACCAGGTGCACGATGTTCTCGGCGAGGTCGTGATCGCCCCAGGAGATGAAGACCTTGCGGCCGGAGAGCCGCCACTCATCGCCCTCGGGTGCTGCAACGGTGCGCA
>JASHUC010000310.1 GCA_030040235.1 Gammaproteobacteria bacterium
ACCGAACGGATTCGCATGCTCGATAAGAACACGCTCGAGGATCGGATCACCGTCGAGGATCCCCTCGCATTGAGTCATCCATGGAAGCTCACGCGCCAGTACCACCGAGTCCCCAACATGAACCGCCTGTATGACGAGGTTTGTGAGGAAAACGACCGCAACCCGGTGGTGAACGGCAAATTTACGCTGGCGCCACCAAGATGAGGGCAGAAGGACCGTCAGATGTTCAAAGATTTCGCCGCGTCATCGCAGCGTGGGGTCCTGAATCCGCTGGATCCAGCTCCTCGTAACCGGCCACCGACTCGACTGTCTTGGCGCCCGACTTGCCAGGGCCGAACCGTCAGCTCCAGCAGTGTCAGCTCGGAGGTGATCCCTCGATAGACGCCCTCTGCCAGGCCCTCGATGAGGCGCCGCCTGCCGGAACAGGGCCCTCGCCGCATAGAGCGCCGCGAATGCCCCGATCACCTGAGCGACGACGAACATGGGCACGTCGTGCGGCCGGATGCCGGCAAAGGTGTCCGACAAGGAGCGGGCGATCGTGATCGCAGGGTTCGCAAAGGAGGTGGAGGCGGTAAACCAGTAGGCTGCGCCAATCCAGGCCGCGACCATCCACGGAACATCCGCCTTGCGGCGAGCGCCGAGAATGACGATCAAGAGCCCGAATGTTGCCACGCCTTCCGAGAGCCACTGCGCGGGCCCAGCGCGCCTGTGGAGAGAGGACTGCACCAGCGGCAGCTCGAACATCGCATGCGCCAGGAGTACGCCGAGGCAGCAGCCAAGGACCTGGACGAGGATGTAGGCCGCCGCGTCCCGCCAGGGGAGCGCGCGCCGCACCGCCTGAATGAGCGACACGGCGGGGTTGAAGTGCGCACCACTCAAGGGTGCGAGAAGCGCAATCAGCACGGCGAGCACGGCCGCTGTCGCCCCAGTGTTGGCAAGGAGTGCGAGCGCCGTGTTGCCGGAGGCGAGGCGCTGTGCCATGACGCCCGAGCCGATGACGGTCGCCGCGAGCAGAACCGAGCCCATCCCTTCCGCAGCCAGGCGCTTGAGCAGCTCCATGGGCCTGCCCCTACTTCGTCTTGCCGATGGCGTCCAGGCGTTCCTGCAGCTTGATTCGATCGAGCGACTGGAGCGGGAGGTTGGCGAAGATCTTGATGCGGTTGTCGAGCATCCTGAACACCTCCCGGAACGCAACCCACTGCTCGGTCTGCGAGCCATCGACCGCGGCCGGATCCGGTGCGCCCCAGTGGGCCGTCATGGGCTGACCCGGCCAGTACGGGCACATCTCACCGGCGGCGTTGTCGCAAACGGTGAACACGAAATCGAGCCGCGCGGCGCCCGGGGCGGCAAATTCATCCCAGCTCTTGCTGCGCAGTCCCTCGGTGGGGAGGTTCATGCGCCTGAGCAACGCGAGCGTGATCGGATGCACCTCACCCTTGGGGTGACTGCCGGCACTGAAGCCCCTGAACTTGCCGCGGCCCCATTGGTTCAGAAGAGCTTCGGCGATGATGCTGCGCGCGGAGTTGCCCGTGCACAGGAAGAGCACGTTGTAGGGGCTTTGCGGAGTAGCCATGACTCACTTCAGCGTGTGCGCGCTACGCTCACCGAGCTCACCCATACGCGACTCCCGATGAGTCTTCAGGCAGCACGGGCACGGCGCGCCGCCCTGGCCGAGACGGCGGGCTTGCAGCCGACCGCGCAGTTCTCGGCGCTTCCCGCGCAGCAGTTCTCGGTCAGGTAGTTCACGAGCGCCTCCATCACCTGGAAGTCGGCGCTGTAAATGAGGCTGCGGCTCTCGCGCCGGTGCGTAATGAGTCCCGCCCGCTGCAGAGTCTGCAGGTGAAAAGTGAGGGATGAGGGCACGAGCCCCACGCGCTCGGCTATCGCACCGGCCGCAAGCCCTGCCGGGCCGCGCTCGACGAGCGAACGGTAGATACTCAAGCGGTGCTCGTGGGCGAGCGCGCCCAGGGCGTCGACCACGCGGGAGGCTCTCATTTAAATACGATATTACGAATATTATCGTAGCGTCAAGAAAACGCTGATCGCCGACGGCGGACGGCCGTTCCCTCCAGCAAGCGGCGTTCTTCCTGCGCACCCCACGACTCGAACCGCAAGCCGCGCTCGCCGCCGTGTGCACTGCGTGCGCGAGCCATTCAACATTGAGACTTAATGCACAGATTGGCCGGCCTTCTAACCGTGCTTAAGTAAACCGTGAGGCAGTCGATACAGCGGTCCGAGGTCATAACGCCAAGCTTGACCGTACATTTGGGAGGGTGGCATGAACACTTTGATCAAGCGAGCACTGATAGCTGCCGGCATCACGACCGCCATGGCGCTGCCGATGGCCGGTCAAGCGTCCGACGGGACGATCACTTTCACGGGCGCCGTGACCGCGAGCACTTGCGTCCTCAGTGTCAACGGGCTCGCCAATGCCGGCACTGCAACCGTCGTTTTGCCGACGGTCGATACGGCCGCCATCAACGCCTCGGGCGCCACCGCCGTTGCGCAGGGCACGTTCTTCAGCATCGGCGTGAGCGGCTGCGTCCCACAGAATGACCTCGGAGCCCCATCGCCCAATGGCACAGCGCCCACCCATGTTCAGATCTATTTCGAAGCCGGGCCGACGGTGGACCAGGCGACCGGCGGCCTCATCAACACGACCGGCGTCGGATACAGCAACGTCGAAGTGAAGCTCTACAACGCTTCGGGTTCGACCGTCGTGGGTACGCAGATCATGCCCGGTACGGGTACCAATCAGCCCGCAACGCAGCCCCTGTCGGGCGGTACGCAGTGGTTCTATGCGGGATATGCGGCGACGGGCGCGGCCGCCGGTGCTGCATCGGCGGGGGCCGTGAGCACGCAGGTCACATACTCATTGATCTACAGTTGAGTGTCGTTGGGCGCGGCGGTCGCCGCGCCCAACCCTACCGGTCGAGCAAAAGAACAAATATTTGGGGGAGCGTCTGGCGATGTTGGGTTTGCGTATTTTACGAATTCTTCTGGCGGCGTTCATCGCGACGACGCCTCTCACTCTCGCGCTCCGTGCCCATGCGGCAATCGTCATCGACGGCACGCGCGTGGTCTATCCGGCGGCCAAACGCGAGGTGACCATCCACATCCGCAATCCAAGCGACCGACCGTCACTCGTGCAGGCATGGCTCGACGCGGGCGATCTGAATGCAAGGCCAGGGGAGTCGAAAGTCCCGTTCGTCATGACCCCGCCTCTCTTCAGGCTCGATCCCACCAAGGGCCAGAGCCTGCGCCTGGTCTACACCCATGACCCGCTGCCGGCCGACCGCGAGTCGCTCTTCTGGCTCAACGTACTCGATATTCCGCCGCGCGCGCGCGTCAACCCGGATCTGCCCAATCAGCTGGAGCTGGCCTTCAGGCACCGGATGAAGGTCTTCTTCCGTCCCGCACGTCTCGCCGGCAGTGCCGCGGATGCGCCGGCGCATCTCAAGTGGACGTTACTGTCGAAGGGCGGCAGGCTCGTGGCCATTCAGGCGAGCAACCCGGGTCCCTATCATGTCTCGCTGATTCAGGTGACTGTCACGGTGGCAGGCCGCCCGGTCGTGACCAAGGCGGATATGGTGGATCCCTTCGCCAGCCGCAGCTTCGGCCTGCCGGATCCGGTCGCCGCACCTCGCGGGGCCGTGGCCCTCGAATACTGGTTCATCAACGACTACGGCGGCACTGTCACCGGCCTAGCCTCGGCGTCTCTGATGCCGTGATGCCAGCGATATCCCCGTGGCGATTTGCGAGTGGGCTGGGCCACGGACCTTTCCGGAGCTGCTGAGTCAGTCCGCCTCGGGCCTCCTACTCGCGCTCGTCACGCTGTCCACGGCGCCGGCTTCGGCGGCGGATCCTGCCGAGCCCCCGGTGGAGTTCAACCCGGCCTTCCTCCACGGCGGATCCCAGGTCGACGTGTCCCACTTCTCCCACGGCAATCCGGTGCTCCCCGGCGACTATGTCGTCGATCTGATGATCAACGACAAATGGGTAGGCCGTGCGTCGGTACGCTTCATTGCCCAACCCGGCAGCGACATCGCCCTGCCTTGCATCGACCGCGAACTCATCACCCGGATCGGGCTGGACTTCGAGCACCTCTCACCCGCCGCACGCACCGAGCTCAAGAGGACGCAGGCGGGCGGCTGCGCGGATCTGAAGACGATGATTCCCGACGCCCGGGTGTCATTCGACCTGTCGCAGCTGCAGCTCGACATCAGTGTTCCTCAGGTCGCGCTGCTGCGCAGGCCCCGCGGCTACGTCAGCCCGGAGTTGTGGGACAGCGGCGTCCCGTCGGCGACGTTGGGCTACAACGTGAACGCGTACCGCTCCACGGACGCGGATGTGACGACGAGTGATGCTCATGCGGAGCTCGCCGCGGGGCTCAACCTCGGCAGCTGGCATCTGCGCGAGCAATCCTCGGTCGATGTCACCTCGGATGGGCCCGCAACCTTCCAGAACATTGCCGCCTACCTCGCCCACGACATTCCTTCCATTCGCAGCGATCTCACCATCGGCGACAGCTTCACGGATGGCGCGGTGTTCGACAGCTTCGGATTCCGGGGAGTGTCCCTGGCGAGCGACGATCAGATGCTGCCGGACTCGCAGCTCCAATACGCACCCGTCGTGCATGGAATTGCGCGTACCAATGCGCGCGTCGTCATCACCCAGCACGGCAACGTCATCCTGGAGACCACCGTCTCGCCGGGCGCCTTCGAGATCAACGATCTGTACGCCACGGGCTACGGGGGCGACCTGCGCGTGACGGTGTATGAGGCCGACGGCACCCAGGAGAGCTTCACGGTCCCCTACGCCTCCCTCGTGCAGCTCCTGCGCCCGGGGGTGTGGCGCTACACGGTCGTCGCGGGCGAAGTCGAGCAACCGGATTTCCCCACGGAGCGCTTCACGCAGGCGACGGTGCAGCACGGCCTCAATGACGACTTGACCGGCTATACGGGCACGGTGGTCGCAGAGCACTACACCGCAGGACTCCTGGGGCTCGCCGTCAACACCATACTCGGGGCCGCTGCGGTCGATGTGACCGAGGCCAGAGCCGACATCACCGATATCCTCGCCACCACCGGTCAGAGCGTGCGACTCAGCTTCAGCAAATTGATCGCTTACTCCCAGACCAACATCACGGTCGCGACCTATCGCTACTCCTCGAGCGGCTTCTACTCCTTCAGCGATGCACTGACGGCCCGCCAGGCCGCGCTCGCGGGCGCCGATCCCGATACGCTCGAGCACGCGCGCAGCGAGTGGCAGATCAACGTCAACCAGACCCTTTCCGGGCGGTGGGGCAACTTCTATCTGACGGGCTCGTCGTTCACGTACTGGAACTTGTCGGGAACCACGACGCAGTTCCAGGCCGGCTACACCAATCATCTGCGGGTCGGGCGTACGAGCCTCAACTACAGCGCCTCGGTCGCCCACGAGCAAAACCAGCTCACGGGCAAGCCCGACAACCGGGTGATGGCGAGCTTCTCGCTGCCCCTGGGGGAGTCTCCGAACTCTCCCGTGCTCACCACCAATCTCGTGCAGGACTCCACCGGCGGAGTGAGCACCCGCAGCGGGCAGGAAATCTTGACCGGCGCCCTCGGCGAGAGCGACCAGTTGACCTACAACGCCTCCGCCAGCCAGGCCGCGGGAGATGATTCCTACACGGCCGGTGCCCAGTACCGCAGCGCCTACAGCGACCTGTCCGCCAGCGCGAGCGCGGGCAGCGGCTATTCCCAGCAGTCACTCGGAGCCACCGGAGGCGTGGTGGTTCATCCGGGGGGCATCACGCTCGCGAATCAGATGACCGACACCATCGGCGTCGTCGAGGCCCCCGGCGCCGAAGGTGCCCGCGTGACCAACAACATCGGCACTGTCATCGACGGCTCGGGCTACGCGGTGCTGCCTTTCCTTCTGCCGTATCGGCTCAACAGCATCAGCATCGATCCGGACGGCGCCGTCTCGCCGGATGTGGAATTCAAGAACACGATCGAATCGGTCGCGCCCCGCGTGAATTCCGTCGTGATGATCCGCTTCCAGACCGTAACCGGGCGGGCGATTCTCATTACCGCACATCTGGCGAATGGTTCGGTCGTTCCCTTCGGCGCCAGCGTCTACGACACGCAGCAAAGCGAGGTCGGTTTGGCCGGGCAGGACGGCCGTATCTATCTGCGCGGGATTGCGGACGCCGGCACATTGATCGTCCGCTGGGGCGATGCGCCCGACCAGCAGTGCGCCTTCAGGTACCAGCTGCCCCCGAAAGCCAAGGACGACGGACCGTTCGTGCGCCTCGATGCCACCTGTGACCCGGCGATCCTGACGAGGCGTGGCGGCAGCGGCAAGACTCCCCTCAATGGCGTCGTAGGACAGCGATCACCGTGAGAAACGCGGTTCGCGGGCTGCGGGGATCGTTCGCGCCGAGCCTGACCGCTCTGGTGCTGGTCCTCGCTGGCGCTCCGGCCCTTGCGCAGTCGGTCAGCTTCTCGCCGACGACGTTGTCATTCTCACCCGCCGGGCCCTACTCGGTTCCCCGGGACGCCGCCGTCGGGAGCCAGGTGGCGACGAGCCAGGCCACCGCCACCGCGAGCAGGGTCAACTGTGCGTTGATCGAGACGGCCACGGTCAATGGGACGGAGATCGCCGCCGGAAGCGGTATCTATCAAACCAGTGTGAGCGGGATTGGAGTCAGCTTCTATGTCGTGAATGGCGGAAGCGAAACCCTCATCACGTCCACCAACGGAGGCTATGTCTCCGGAACGATCAGCGCACCCGGCAGCGGTGCGCTTCCCGGCGTTCAGGCGAACCTCGTTGTGACCGGACAGGTCGTCTCCGGCTATTCACTGTCGAGCCTGCCGAGTGTGACGATCACGTTCACCCCGACGGGGAGCTGCACCTGGACGACGGGAATCACGAATACGCTCGCGACCAATGCCAGCAACAGTGCGGTCGTACCGATCACCTGCACCGTGACGACCCCCAGCGTGAGTGTGAGTCTGCCGACCGTGTCGCTCGGGGCGCTGAGCTCGGTGGGCAGCACGGCCGGGGATACCAGCTTTCCCATCGGCTTGAGCTGCGCCTCGGGCGCGAACGTCTACATCACGTTGAGCGATGTCACGACGCCCGCCAACACCTCGACGCTGCTCACGCTGGATGCGAGCTCAACCGCGCAGGGCATCAAATTGAGAATTCTCAACGGCAGCGGGCCGGTGGCGTTCGGACCCGATTCGCCGGTGGCGGGCACCACTCACCAATGGCTGGTCGGCCCCTCGAGCGGCGTCAACGGCGTGCCGCTCACGGTGGAATATTATCGCGACGACACCAACCCCTCGGGCAGCGCACCGGCCGCGCTGGCCGCGGGCAGCGTCCACGCGCAGGCCACCTTCACGATGAGCTATCAATGACGGCGGACGCGCGGCGCGCTGATAAGATGAGCGCCCATCCGGTGAACGCCACGCGAGCCTCGAGTCCATGGACTTACTGCGCGATGCTCCGAACTTCTTCTCCGGTCCGTACATCGATCGGCGTTCCGAAACGCGCGAGGCGGCCTCGTGGCTCGCCGATGCGCTTGCCGATCCTGCCACACGCTATCTGGTCGCCTCGGGAACCGCGCAGCTGATGCAGAGCGGCGGGGCGACCGCGGGCTCTCACCCGCGCATCGCCTTCCTGCGCGGCGATCATCCGCTCGTTGCGAGCGCGACGCTCGGCGCGCGCGATGCGGGCAAGCTGGTGCTGCTCGGCTGGTTCCGCGAGGCGCGCTGCGTGCTCGTGGACCTCGGCGCCCAGGACGGGGCGCAGCCCGGCCCGCCGGGCGCGGCCGCGCTGCCTCCCGGCACGAGCTTCGAGGAGCTCCGGCCGCTTTCGAGCCGGCTGCCGCCCGATGAGGCGGCGCTGCTCGCGTATGCGCGGGCGGTCTCGATCTGGCGGCTGCGCCATCGATTCTGTGGCATCTGCGGGTCGCCGACGCGCCCTGAGCGTGCGGGTCATCTCATGCGCTGCTCGAACCCGAAGTGCGGGCACGAGTTCTTCCCGCGCATCGATCCGGCCATCATCGTGCTCGTGACCGACGGGGAGCGGGCGTTGCTCGGGCGGCAGCCCTCGTGGCCCGCCGGCCGCTATTCGACGATCGCCGGCTTCGTCGAGCCGGGCGAGAGCCTCGAGGATGCGGTCGCGCGCGAGGTACGCGAGGAAACCGGGGTCGAGGTCACGCGGGTGGACTACCACTCCTCGCAGCCCTGGCCGTTCCCCTCCTCCTTGATGCTCGGGTTCCATGCACTCGCCGAGGCGCACGCGACCGTCCGCGTCAACGGCGAGCTCGACGATGCGCGCTGGTTCACGCGCGAGGAGATCGCCTCGGGCACGCCGCTCCTGCCTCCGCCGCACGCGATTTCCTTCCGCCTCATCGCCGCCTGGTTCGATCCGAAGTCGAAGGTCCCGCTCGCCGCGCTTCGCGCCACCGGGTGAGCCTCGGGCGTGTGCCTTCTCGTCCTCGCGTGGCAGGCCCATCGGCGCTACCGGCTGATCGTCGCGGCCAACCGCGACGAGTTTCACGCGCGCCCCGCGGCGGCGCTCGCGAGATGGCCGGCCGGCGAGGGAGGAGTCTCGGCCGGGATCCTCGCCGGCAAGGACCTGCAAGCCGGCGGCGCCTGGCTCGCGATCGATGCCGCGCGCCGCTTCGCGGTCGTGACCAACTACCGTGATCTGCAGCGCTCGGCGCCCGGCGCGCCCTCGCGGGGGGAGCTCATTCTGCGCTACCTGTCGCAAGGCGAGGGCGCACGGCAGTTTCTCGCGGGACTCGAGCCCGCCGCCGGGCCGTATGCGGGCTTCAATCTCCTCACGAGCGATGCCGATGCGCTCTGGTATGCCTCGAACCGCGCGCGCCCCTTCGCACGCGAGCTCCCGCCGGGGGTGTATGGGCTGAGCAACCACCTCCTCGACACCCCATGGCCCAAGCTCGCGCGGGTGCGCGAGTCCTTTCGCACCTGGCTCGATGCGACCCCGGATCCGGATCCGGGCGAGCTCCTGCGCATGCTCGCCGACCGCCGCCCCGCTGCCGCGCACGAGAGGCTTCCCGAGACCGGTCTCTCGAGCGAGTGGGAACGCCTGCTCTCCTCGCCCTTCGTGCTGCATCCGGATTACGGCACGCGTTGCTCGACGGTGCTGCTGCTCGAGCCGAGCGGCGCGCTCCAGATGCGCGAGCGGCGCTTCGCGCCCACCGGCGAGGTGAGCGGGGACACCGAGGTGCGCCTCGAACCCGGAGAGTGGCCGTGAACCGCGGCGCGGCGATTTCCGGCCCGGTCGCCCGGTGCCGGGCACGGCGCGTTTGACGCCGCGGATCGTCCTGCATTAATATGCGCGACTCGCGCAAATTTATGCGCGGCATCCGAATGGCGAGCCCGTGCTGCACGATCATCAGCAACTCGAGCGCCGCAGCGCGATCGTCGAGATCCTGCGCCGGGGCCTGGTGCGCCGGCAGAGCGAGCTCGTGAGCCTGCTGCGCCGGGAGGGTTACGAGGTGACGCAGTCCTCCGTGAGCCGCGACCTGCGTGATCTCGGGGTGCTCAAGGCGCGCGGCCGCTACGCGCTGCCCCCCGACGAGATCACCCGAGCGAACGGGGACTTCGATACGCTCGCGCAATTCGTGCGCCAGATCCGCACCGCCGGGCCCTGCGTCACGGTCGTGCGTACGACGATCGGGGCCGCGCAGAGCGTTGCGGTCGCGATCGACAAGGCGCAATGGCCGGAGGTCGTCGGCACGCTCTCGGGCGACGACACCATCTTCATCGCGACCGAGCGCCAGAGCGCACAGTCGAAGATCATCGAGCGGCTGCGCTCGCTGTTTGGCATCTGAGCCGCCCATGCAACGCGCAACCGACGGCGCAACGCCGATCGTGCTCGCCTATTCGGGCGGCCTCGATACTTCCTTTCTCGTGCCCTGGCTCGCCGAGCATCACGGCCGGCCGGTGATGACGGTCACGGTGAACACCGGCGGCATCGATGCGGCCGCGGCGCGCACCCTCGGCGAGCGCGCACACGAGCTCGGAGCGGTGGCGCATCACCTCCTCGATGCGCGCGCCGATTACTTCGAGCAGGTGCTCAAGTTCCTCGTGATGGGCAACGTGCGCCGCGGACAGCTCTATCCGCTGTGCGTCGGGGCCGAGCGGGT
>JASHUC010000311.1 GCA_030040235.1 Gammaproteobacteria bacterium
GTCGCAGAGGTAGGCGAAGTTCACCTCATCGATCTGCAGGTAGCGGCACCCGGCCGCGGCGAGATCGGCCACCTCCTCGGCATAGACCCGCGCGAGGTCGGTGTAGAACTCCGCAAGATCGGGGTATGCGGCCCGATCCACGGCCGCGCGTCCGCCGCGAAAATGCAGATTGCTCGGGGAGGGAATCGAGATCTTCGGCACTGCGCGCGCCACGGATTTGAGGAACTGGAAGTGCTCGACGAAGATCGGCCGCGGCCGCTCGAGCCTGCCTGCCACGCGCAGCGCCGAGGGCGCGCGGTGAATGTCGCCGGCCTCGGTGTGAAAGCTCACGCTGATCGGAGAGCGGGACACGGTGACGTTCGAGAACTGCTTGAGGAAATCCAGGTGCCAGGAGTCGCGGCGGAATTCCCCGTCCGTCACGGCTTGCAGCCCGATCGCCTCCTGCGCGCGCACGATCTCGCGGATCGCCTCGTCCTCGACCGCCGCACGCTCGGCGGCCGAGAGGCGACCCGCCCGGTGTTGCTCGCGCGCTGCCGCAAGCTGCGGCGGCCGCAGCAGGCTCCCGACGTGCTCCGCGCGAAAAGGGGGCCGGCTACGCTTGGACGGCATCGAATTCACTCCGTGGAACCCGCGTTCTACGCGCGGGTATCGATCCAGACGCTCTTCACTTCCGTGTACTCGTGCAGAGCCTCCGGGCCGAGCTCGCGGCCGATGCCGCTTTGACGAAATCCGCCGAAGGGCGTCCCGTATCCGACTTGACGGTAGTTGTTCACCCAGACGGTGCCCGCGCGCAAGCGTGGGAGCAGCCGGTGCACACGGCGGATGCTTTCGGTCCAGAGCCCGGCTGCAAGTCCGAACGGCGTGTCGTTCGCGATCGCAAGCGCCTCGTCCTCGTCGCGGAACGGGATGAGCGCGGCGACCGGCCCGAAGATCTCCTCGCGCGCCACACGGCTGTCGTTGCGCACCTGCCCGTACACCGTCGGCTCGACGAAGAAACCCGTGCGGTCCGAGCGCCGTCCACCCGTGAGCCGCTCGAGCCCCTCGGTGCGTGCGACCTCGAAGTAGCTCAGCACTTTCGCAAGCTGCGCCGGCGAGGCGAGCGGCCCGAGCTGAGTCGCACGCTCGAGAGGATCGCCGATGGCGAGCTCGCGCGCGCGCTTGACGAGAAGGCCGGCCATCTCCTGGTAGATGCCCCGCTCGATGAGCACTCGTGAGCCTGCGACGCAGGTCTGACCGCTCGCGGCGAAGATGCCTGCGATTACCCCGTCCACCGCCGCGGGAAGGTTCGCGTCTGCAAAGATGATGTTGGGCGATTTGCCGCCGAGCTCGAGCGAGACGCGCGCGCAGCGCTCGGCGGCGGCGCGGGCGACGGCTTTGCCGGTCGCGGTCGATCCGGTGAAGGCGATCTTATCGACCCCGGGATGCTCGATGAGCGCGGCGCCGGCCGGGCCGTGACCCGTCACGACGTTCACGACGCCGGGCGGGAAGCCGGCCTCGAGCGCAAGCCGCGCGAGCTCCAGCGTCGAGGTCGGGGTCACTTCCGAGGGCTTCACCACCACCGTGTTGCCGGCAGCGAGCGCCGGAAAGAGCTTCCAGCCGAGGATCGCGAGGGGAGAATTCCACGGCGTGACCGCTGCGATCACGCCGATCGGCTCGCGCAGCGTATAGGTCGAGAAGCCCTGCACGGGTGGCAGCGTCGCTCCGCTCAACGTCTCGGCCAAGCCCGCGAAGTAGTAGCAGGCGCGCACGATGCCGTCGATGCCCGGGCGCATCTCGGCCACGAGCTTGCCGTTCTCGCGGATCTGCCGATGCGTGAGCGCCTCGGCGTGCGTTTCGATGAGCGCCGCCAACCGGCGCAGCAGCGCCGCGCGCTCAGCGGCGGGCTGGCGCGGCCAGCCGTCCCGGTCGAAGGCGCGGCGCGCCGCGAGGACCGCCCGGTCCACATCGGGGGCCTGCGCCTCGGGCACCTCGCCCCAGCTCTGCTCGGTGTACGGATCGACGCACCGGAAGGTGCGGCCGGCGCTGGCCGCCGTCCACTTCCCGTCGATGAGCATGGCGTATGGGTGATCGAGACCGTCGGATTCGCGGCGCGAACTCTGCGGCCGTGCCTGGGTTGATGCGATGGCGCTCATCGGGGATCCGGTTTCTGCTGCGGCCGCAGCATCATCGCACTTCGGGGCAGGCGCGTGAACAGCGCGCGTACGCGATGCGCCAGAGCGTGCCGTTGCCGTCCTCGGAGACGATGAGCGAGCCGTCGGTGAGCTCGGCGACGCCGACGGGCCTGCCCCACACCTCGGTGTCGCTCACGACGAATCCGGTGAGGAAGTCGTCGTACTCGCCGGTGGCGCGGCCGTTGTGTACGCGCACGCGCACGACCTTGTAGCCCGTGCGCCGGCTGCGGTTCCAGGACCCGTGCAGTGCTACGAAAGCATCTCCATCGTAGTCCCGCGGAAAAGCGGCCGGTCCCGTCGAGGCCGCGTAGAACATCATCTCGAGCGGCGCCGAATGCGCCTGCACGAGCACATCGGGAACGGTGACCTTACCCTCGAGATCGGGCCGCTCGCCATGGTGGCGGGGATCCTCGTGCGAGCCGGTGTAGTACCAGGGCCATCCATAGAACGCGTCGTCCCGCACGCGCGTCACGTAGTCGGGCGGCAGGTTATCGCCGAGTCCGTCGCGCTCGTTCGTCGCGCACCACAGATCTCCCGTCGCCGGGTTCACGGCGAGGCTCACACAGTTGCGAATCCCGGCTGCAAAGACACTGCGCCTTCCCTTGCCCTGCGGGTCGAATACCAGCACGTCGGCCCGATCGGTCTCCTCGCCCCACGCGGCTCCGAGCGCCCGCTCGGCCTGCCAGCGTCTCACGGCGGCGATGCTCTTGCGCGGCATTTCCTCCGCGACGTTCGAGCCCGATCCGACCGACACGTACAGGTGTGCCCCGTCCTTCGAGAAGGCGAGATCCCGGGTCCAGTGTCCGCCGGTCGATTGGGTCAGCCTGGCGACGATCACCTGCGCGGGGCCGCGCGCCTCGAGATCGCCGTTCTGGTAAGCGAAGCGGATGACTCGGTCGTTCTCCGCGATGTAGAGCCAGCGAGGATTGGGGCCGAGCGGATAGAACGCGATGCCGAAGGGCCGCTCGAGCCCGGAGGCGTACACGCGCTCTACATCGGGCTTGGTCGCTCCGCTTCCCGCTCGCAGTACTCGAATGCGCCCGGCGAGGGACTCCGCGATGAAGAGGTCCCCGTTCGGGGCCACTCTGAGCGCACGCGGATCCTCGAAGCTGCCCCCGAAGGGCTCGACGGTGAATCCTGCAGGCACGCGCAGACGCGCCGCTACGGGCTTGGCCACGACCTCGGGAGGATTCGCGACGGACGGCGTGGCGTACGGTGGCGGGAGGTCCGCCACCGTAATGTGATGCCGCACATCCGGCGCACTGGAGCGCCAGTCCGATGGCGAGCCCGAAGCGGCCGGCGCGCATGGCCCCGCCGATCCAAGCGCCATCAGAGCGGTCACGACGAGGACCGGACCGCTCTTCACGAGAGCCCCACAGCCCGCGTGGGCGGGCGTGCGCGCCTTAAGTCGCCACCAGCTCGGCAGGATCGATCGGGAGCTTGCGCACCCGTTTGCCGGTCGCGGCGTAGATCGCGTTGCAAAGCGCCGGCGGAGCCGACGGCAGCGCCGGCTCGCCGAGCCCGGTCACCATGTTGTCCGTGAGCCGGAAGTGCACCTCGACGGGGGGCGCCTGATTCATGCGCAGCAGATTGAACTCGTGGAAGTTCGTCTGCACGACGCGGCCCCGGTCGATCGTGATCTTCTGTCCCAGGGCTGCGCTGATGCCGTCGATGATGGCGCCCTGCACCTGATTGAGGGCCCCGCTCGGGTTGACGATCTGCCGGCCGCAGTCCACGGCGGCCCAGACCTTGTCCACCTTCACCATGCCCTCGGGCGCGACGGTGACCTGGATCACCTCGGCGACATAGCCGAGGTGGCTGTAGTAGAACGCGACGCCCATGCCGGTGCGCGACGGGAGCTTGCGCCGGCGGTTGTCCCAGTCGGATTTCTCGCGCACCAGCTCGAGCACGCCGATCGCCCGCCCGGTGTCGAAGGGTGGCAACGCCATGAAGCGCCGCCCACCGCGACCCGGTGGGTCATGGATGACCCGGGGCGGACCGAACAGATCGATCCGGTACTGCAGCGGATCCCTTCCGGCGGCGAGCGCGACCTCGTCGATGAAGGACTGGAAAGCATAGGCGATCGCGTTGTCGCCGGGGGCCCGCAGCGGTCCCGTCGGCACCCCGAGCAGCATCATCGACTGCGCGAATTGCACGTTCGGCTGCATGCGCGCCGGGAAGGCGGTCGGCTCGAGATCGGCGCTGTCGGAAACCTTCTCGCCATCGCCCGTGAAGGTGACGAAGTGATCGCGGAATGCCGTGAGGTTGCCCTGCGCGTCGATGCCGGCCTTGAAGTAATGGAAGCCCGCCGGGCGGTAGTACTCGTGCTGGATGTCCTGCCGCCGGTTGTTGAGCAGTTTGATCGGCAAGCCGGTCCGCCGCGAAAGATACGCCGCCTCGACCATGTACCAGGTGCCCAGCCGCCCACCGAAGCCGCCGCCGCTGCGAATGACGTGCACGGTGACGTTGCTCGGCGGGATTCCGAGGGTCTTGGCGACGTTTCCCTGGCCGGCGCCGGGATTCTGCGTGGCCGCCCAGAGCTCCACCTTCCCGTCCTGGAAATGCGCGGTGCAGTTCAGCGGCTCGAGATACGCGTGAGCGATGAAGGGATAGGCGTACTGGCCTTCGACCGTCTTCGCCGAGCTCGCGAACGCCTTGTCCACGTCGCCTTCGTTGTGGATGATCTTGTGGGCTGGCTGCTGGGCGAGCTGCGCGGCCTGACGCTCGAAGCCCTCGGTACTCTGGCTCGCGACGGGCCCTTCCTCCCACTTCACGGCGAGACTATCGAGCGCCTTGTTCGCCGCCCACCAGGTGTCGCCGATGATCGCGACGCCAGGGACCAGCGTGATCTGCATGCCATCGGGCAGCCCGCTCGGATCCGCGCCCGCGACGAGGAACGCATCGTGGATGCCGGGCATCGCCTTGATCTGATCGAGATTCGCACTCACCGGCCGGCCGCCGAACACCGGGCATCGCTCGTATACGGCGTACTTCATCCCGGGCACCGACTGATCGATGCCGAAGAGAGGCTTGCCCGTGACGATGAGCGGGTTGTCCACGCCCGTGATGAACTTCCCGATGATGCGGAAGTCCTTCGGGTCCTTGAGCTTGATCTTCTGCAGGTCCGCAAACATCCCGAAGGCCGCCGGACCGCCGGGACCGCCTGGACCTCTGCGAGCGCCCGGACCACCCGGACCTCTGCGGCCACCCGGACCACCAGGACCGGCGTGCGCGCCCGCACCGCCAGGCCCACCCGGCCCGGCCTGACCGGCCCGCGCGAAGCGACCGGCGGCCGCAGCGTGTGAGGCCTCCTCCTTGGTCGCGATCGCTGCCGCCCGGGATGCGAGGGCCCCGTAGCCCAGCGTCCGGCCCGTCGCCGTATGCCGCACCTTGCTCGGAAGCGTGTCGCACTGCTCCTCCGGCACGTGCCACTTCTCGGCGGCAGCCTTGATGAGGAGCGCACGGCCGGCCGCGCCGACGCGGCGCAGCGGCTCGTAGTTCATGGGGATCGAGAAGCTGCCGCCGGCGAACTGGGCCTGGTACAGCAAGGGATTGAGCGGGGCCTGCTCGACGCGCACATCCTTCCAGTCGGCATCGAGCTCCTCCGCGATGATCATCGGCAGGGAGGTCTTGATGCCCTGCCCGATCTCCGGATTCTTCGCCATGATGGTGATGATGCCGTCCGGGGCGATCTGGACGTACGCATTGAGCGTGTACTCGCGCGCAGCAGCGTCGGGCGCCGCCTCCGCAAACCTCGGAATACTGAAGTCGAGCAGCAGTCCGCCGCCTGCGG
Source organism: Gammaproteobacteria bacterium (assembly GCA_030040235.1). The sequence goes on from JASHUC010000311.1 coordinate 5,965, forward strand.
CGGCGCCGACCTTCAGAAAAAGTCGCCGGGATACCGACTGTGGCGCTCGCTCGGCGCCCGCGCTCTGGATCGTGTCCGGGTGCTGGGTGGCCATGATCAAACCTCCCTCGTATCTGCGGTCGGGAGACCCGCCGCCTGTTTGATGGCGGCACGGATGCGCGTGTAGGTGTAGCAGCGGCATATGTTGCCGCTCATCGCATTATCGATGTCCTGATCGGTCGGGCGTGGCGTCGTCGAGAGCAATGCCGCGGCCGACATGATCTGGCCCGCCTGGCAGTAGCCGCACTGCGGAACGTCGAGCGCGATCCAGGCCTGCTGCAGCTTCTGACCGACCGCGCTTTCCCCGATGCCCTCGATGGTGGTCACCGCGTTCGATCCGACGGTGGCGACCGGAGTGATGCAGGAGCGCGTGGCCATGCCGTTGATGTGCACGGTACACGCCCCGCAGAGTCCCATTCCGCAGCCGAACTTGGGACCTTTCAGGTCGAGCACATCGCGCAATACCCAAAGAAGTGGCGTATCGCCCGCCACGTCCACCGTCTCGACTTTGCCATTCACGTTGATCGTGTAGCTCATGCTCGGGCCCTTTAGTGGCGACCTCGGTGCTCCGCGCCCAGGACTAGCCCGCGCGCGGCCGCGGCCGCCATCATCCTACCAGAGCGGCGGCAATTCGCCGAGAGCACCGCGACGCCACTCGATCCCGCCCGGTCAACAGAGCCGTTACGTCCCGGAGGGAGCGCCCGGCCGGGGGACGGCCCGCGGCGCGGGCGGCGGATGAGGGTGTGGCGCTGGACGAGGCGCGAGCGGTGGCTCGGGGTGCGGTCACGCGCTTCGTTCGAGCCCGGCGTGGCGCGCCGACACACGAGCGACGGCGGCCCAGTCCCGATCGGCATCGCCGCAGGCGACTCCTTCGAGCAGGTGATCGCGCAACACATTCGCGAATGGCATCGGAACATGCACCGCCTCGCCCGCATGCAGCGCGAGACGCACGTCCTTCAGGCCGAGCGTCAACCGGAACGACGCCGGCTCGTAGCGCTCATTCGCGATGAGCTCGCCATAGGTCTTGTAGACGGGCGCGGCGAACAGCGTGCTCGTCAGAATATTGAGGAGCTGCGCGCCCTCGAGCCCATAACCGCGCGCGAGTGCGACGGCCTCGCCCATGCTCTCGAGCGCACTCGCGATCATGAAATTGCCGGCGAGCTTCACCACGTTGGCTCGTTCCGGCTCGCGACCGACCGGCCAGATGCGCTCGCCGATCGCCTGCAGCAACGGCTCGACGCGCAAGACGGAGGCAGGCTCGCCCGCGACCACCACGTTGAGCTTCGCCGCGCGAGCCACGTCGGGCCGGCCGAAGACCGGTGCAGCGACATACCCGATCCCACGCTCGCGATGCAGCCGGGCGAGCTCCTGTGCGAATGCCACCGAGACCGTGGCGAGATTCACGTGCACGAGTCCGCTTGCAGCCCGCTCGAGCACTCCCTGCCCGATGAGCACCGAACGGAGGGTCTCATCGTCCGCGAGCATGCTCATCAGCACCTGGGCCCCGGCCACATCGGCGGGACGCCGCGCCGCTTCGGCGCCGAGCGCCACGAGCTCCTTCACCGGCCCATCCGAGCGGTTCCACACGACCAGCTCGTGTCCGGCGCGCACCAGATTCGCTGCGATCGCTTTGCCCATGTGTCCGAGACCGATGAATCCGATCCGCATAACGCCTCCCTCCACAGTGCGGCTGTTGCCGCTCTGCATACCGTTGCGTCGCACCCAATAACTCACGCCCCGCTAACCCAC
>JASHUC010000312.1 GCA_030040235.1 Gammaproteobacteria bacterium
ATTGAAGCCCTGCCCCGCGACCGGATGCAGCGCCTGCGCCGCATTGCCGATCAGCACCGCGCGGGAGTGCACGGCCGCCGCCGCCTGCGTGAGCCTGAGCGGATAGCCCGTGCGAGCACCGGCGCGCACGAAGCGCCCGGCGCGCCAGCCGAAATGCCGCTGCAGCTCTGTGAGGAAGGCGTGCTCGCCGAGCGCGCGCGCCTCCTCAGCCTGCGCGGGCGCACGCGCCCAGACCGCGGTGTAACTGCCATCGCGGCCCGGCAGCAGCGCGATAGGACCGGCGGGCGTGAAGCGCTCGAAGGCAGTCCCCTCGTGCGCGCGGTCGGCCACGACGTTGGCAACGAGCGCGATTTGAACATAATCACGGGTGCGCGCCTCGATGCCGACGGCCCGGCGCACGCTCGAATCGGCGCCGTCGGCTGCGACCACGAGCCGCGCGGTGAGGTGCTCGGGGCCATTCGCGCCGCGCAGCGTGAGGGCCACGCGCTCCGTTTGGATCTCGGCGGACTCGAGCACTGCCGGCACGCGCACCGCGACGCGCGGCGCAGCCGCCGCGAGCCCCTCCCACAGTGCCGCGCCGATCACGCGGTTCGGGGCGACGTATCCGAAGGCCTCGATGCCGTGATCGCGCGCCTGGAGGCGCGCGCATCCGAAGCGTCCCGCATCGGAGACGTGGATCGCGCGAATAGCCGCCGCTTGCGGCTCGATCGCCGACCACACGCCGAGCCCCTGGAAGATGCGCCGGCTCGCATTGCCGAGCGCGGTGGTGCGCTCATCGAAGCTCGGCTGCGCCTGCGAACCCGGTGCAACGCCCTCGATGAGGATTGCGGAGAGCTTCGTCGCGGCGAGAGCGCACGCGAAGCTCGCCCCGACCAGCCCGCCGCCCACCACGGCAACGTCGAAATTGTCCATGCGGCGCTCGCCTCAATGCGCCATGACCTTCTCGATCGCGCGGGCATCCTTGGGCGCGGCGCGGCTGAGCACCTCGGGCTCGCCGCGCGTGACGGCCACGTCGTCCTCGATCCGGATGCCGATGCCGCGAAAGCGGCGCGGTACGCCGCGTTGCGCGGGCGGGATGTAGATGCCGGGCTCGATGGTGAGCACCATGCCGGGCTCGAGCACGCGCCACGCGTCGCCCACCTTGTAATCGCCGACGTCGTGAACGTCCATGCCGAGCCAGTGCCCGGTTCGATGCATGAAGAAGCGCCGGTAGGCCCCTTCGCGCTCGAGAGCCGCCACGCGTCCTTTCAGGAGCCCGAGCTTCACCAGTCCCTGGGTCACGACGCGAACCGCCGCCGTATGAGGCTCGTTCCACGAGTTGCCGGGGCGCACCTTGTCGATCGCCGCGAGATTGGCCTCGAGGACGATCTCGTAGAGCGCGCGTTGCTCGGGCGTGAAGCGGCCGTTCACGGGAAAGGTGCGCGTGATGTCGGAGGCATAGCAGCCGTACTCGCACCCCGCATCGATGAGCAGCAGATCGCCCTCGCGCAGCCGCTCGCTGTTCTCGTGGTAGTGGAGGATGCAGCCGTTCTCACCGCCTCCGACGATCGGCTGATAGGAGGTGTCGGCCCCGTGGCGGTGAAATTCGTGCACGATCTCGGCGGCGATCTGATATTCGCTGATGCCGGGACGGCACGCCCGCATCGCCCGCACGTGGGCCGCGGCGCCGATCCGCGCGGCCTCGCGCAGCAGGGAGAGCTCGGTGCGCGACTTGTAGAGCCGCATGTCGTGCAGCACATGATCGAGCGCGACCATCTCCTGCGGCGGGTGCCGGCCGTTGCGCGCCTGGGCGCGCAGGGTGTTCACCCACCCGACCACGCGCTGGTCGAACTCCGGATGCGTGCCCATCGCGTAGAAGACACGGGTCCGGTTCTCCATCAGCCCCGGCAGGATCTCGTCGATGTCGGCAATGGGAAAGGCATCGTCGGCGCCGTAATCGCGCGTGGCACCCGCGGTGCCGGCCCTGCGACCGTCCCAGATCTCGCGTTCCCGATCGCGATCGCGGACGAAGAGCACGTACTCGGCGTGGGACCTTCCGGGGACGAGCGCGGCGACGGCTTCGGGCTCGGCGAAGCCGGTGAGATAGAAGAAATCGCTGTCCTGCCGGTACGGATACTCCACATCATTGGTGCGGCGCCGGACCGGCGCCGCGGGCACGATCGCGATCGAGTCGCGCCCCATGAGGCGCATGAGGTGCCGCCTGCGGCGCGCGAACTCCTCCCGGGGAGCGTTCGAAGAGGTCATGGGGCGCATGCGAGTGCCCGGGCTGGCGCCCGGCACACGCCGCCTGGCTCGTGGGGGGGTCACGCGGGTCTTTCCTCTCGGCGTTGCACGCCTCTCCTAATGTAGCGCGTCGTCGGAGCGCACAGGCGCAGCGCGCAGCGGCTCGAGCTCCTCGAAGACGAGCTGCACGCCGACGCGCACGAACTCCACCAGCTCCGCATAGGCGCCCTCGTTCGATTCGGCGCTGTCGGTCGCATCCACCCCGACGCGGGTGATCTCCGACAGGTCGCGCACGACCTCCCCGACCTCCCCCGGCAGCTGTCGCGCATCGCTCAGGTGACTCGCGCCGAGGCCGTAGAGAAACCCCTGGCACCAGAGCCCGAGCGCGCTCGCGCGCGCATCGATCGACTCGGCATCCTCCGGCAGGAGCGGAGTGAACTCCATCTGATCCTCGCCGAGTGCGCCAGCCGTCCGCTCGAAAAGCTCACGCAGGGTCTCGGTGGCCTGCGGGTCGGCGCGTCCCTCGGGGAGGATCTCGGCGAGCCAGTCCTCGAAGCGGTACGCCACCGCCGTGCAGAGGCAGCCGGCGAGGGTGCCGTGCGCCTCGGCCGCTTCGGCGACGGCGTTTGCCGCCTTGAGCGCCCGCTGGATTTCCGCGTACTCGACCACTGACATTTCGGAGCCCATTATGCCCCAAGAAGCCCTCACGTCATTGACCGCGGCAAGAGTCGCGCTCTATAGTCATTCAAATGAACGAAACAAAAAAGGCGCAGCTCGATCTCGAGCTCAGGCGCCTCGATAAGCGGATTGAGGAACTCACGGCTTCGATGGAGCAGCTGAAGGAGGAGAACCGAGCCCTCCGTCAGCGTCACGAAACGCTCGCGAACGAGCGCGCCACGCTCCTGAACAAGAACGAGCAGGTACGCACCCGGGTCGAGGCGATGATCGGGCGCCTGAAGACCCTCGAGCACGGCGCATGAGCGCGCCGGCCGGCCGCAGCACGGAGCGCCCCTCATGAGCCCGGCCGCCAACGAGCCGGCGCGCGTCACCGTGCGCATCATGGAGAAGGAGTACGTGGTCTCCTGCTCCTACGAGGAGCGCTCGGCACTGCTCGATTCGGCGGAATTCCTCAATGCCCGCATGCGCGAGGTGCGCGATAGCGGCAAGCTCGTCGGTCTCGACCGGATCGCCGTGATGGTCGCGCTCAACCTCGCGAACGAGTTGCTGCAGCTGCGGCAGCGCGACGGACAGCTCGAAGGCGAGTTCGCAGGGCGCGTACGCGCGATCCGCGAACGGGTCGAGGCGAGTCTCGAGAGGTCCCAGCAGCTCGAACTGTAGAGTCGTCCACTCCCACGCAGGCCGCTCCTCGTGTAGAGTGGGATTCGGCGTCGCCTGCGGTGTTCGTGAGTGGGCCGGGTTACCTCTCGACCCTAATTGAAACACGCATGGGGCCTAAGGGCTTGCCGGCAGAATTGTGCAAGTCCGCCTCGAGCGGAAAGCCTTACCTGCAGCAGCTCGTCCCACTTGTTGCTCTGGTTCGAGAGCAACGGTTCACAACGGCACATGCGGGCGGCGTTTTTCGCGACCGGGGGCCGCCTTGAACGTCGAGCTCGTCGGGGCACGCAAGGCACTGCGGGCACAGCTGCGGGGCATGCGGCGCCAGCTATCACCCGAGGTGCGCGCTGCAGCCGGGCGTCGCATCGCCTCCCACATCGAGAACCGCTTCTGGCTGCGTCCCGGGCAGCGCGTCGCGCTGTACTCGCCGCTTCGTGACGAGCTCGACGTGGCGCCTCTCGCACGCCTCGCGCGCCTGCACGGCTGCCGGATTTACCTGCCCCGCCTCACCGATCGCCGCAGGCATCGGATGTCCTTCATCGAGGCACAGGGACCGCTCGTGCCGAACTGGATGGGCATTCTCGAGCCCGGGTCGGCGCGCCCGATCGCGCCCCACCGGCTCGATCTCGTCTTCCTACCGCTGGTCGGCTTCGATGCGGCCGGCATGCGGCTCGGCATGGGCGGCGGGTACTACGATCGTGCGTTCACCTTCCTGCGTCTGCGCGCCACGTGGCATCACCCGAAGCTGATCGGCGTCGGGTTCGCGATGCAGCGCGTGGCCGAACTCGCCCGCGCCCCGCACGATCTGCACCTCGATGCCGTGGTGACCGAAGAGGGGGTGCTGCGATGTCGTTCTGGTTGCTGAAGACCGAGCCGAGCACCTTCGGAATCGACGACCTCGCGCGCGCGCCGCGCAAGACCACCGCATGGGACGGAGTGCGCAACTTCCAGGCGCGCAACATGCTCCGCGATCAGATGCGCCGCGGCGACCGTGCCTTCCTCTATCACTCGAGCTGCGAGGTGCCGGGCATCGTCGGCATCGTGAAGGTGGTGAAGGAAGGCTACCCGGACCCCACCGCGTTCGACCGCGACCATCCGCATTTCGATCCCGAGAGCAAGCGGGACAACCCGCGCTGGTTCATGGTGGATGTGATGCTCGAGCGACGCCTCGCGCGTGCGATCACGCTCGAGAAGCTGCGCGCGGATGCGGATGGCGCATTGCGCGGCATGGTCCTTCTGCGACCGGGCAATCGTCTATCAGTGATGCCGATCGATGCCGCGCACTGGAAGCACATCCTCTCACTCGAGTAGGCCATCCGGCGCGCGCTCGATGCGCAGGTGCGCCTTCACGCGACGCGTTGGTTGCTTGTAATTTCGATTCGCGTGTATATACTCCGACCTCGGACTAACCCGACAACTGGAGAGCCAA
>JASHUC010000313.1 GCA_030040235.1 Gammaproteobacteria bacterium
GACAGATCGCGATGACCAAGCAGCGCTTGGATCGTGCGAATGTCGGTGCCAGCCTCGAGTAGATGGGTGGCGAAGCTATGCCGCTTATTCCGAGCTCGGAATAAGCGGCATAGCTTCGCCACCCATCTACTCGAGGCTGGCACCGACATTCGCACGATCCAAGCGCTGCTTGGTCATCGCGATCTGTCAACCACAGCGCGCTACACCCAGGTCGCCACCACCACAATCGGCAACACGACCAGCCCGTTCGACCGGCTCAAGCTAGAGAGCGCCACGCCGGCCTGAACCGCGGTGGTCATGGTCGCATTGGAGGTGGCGGACATCTTCCGCCGCCACGGCGAGGCTTATCGCCAAATTCATGCCGGCCACCTCGGCCACACCGAGCGACGCATCATGGCGGCGATCGAGGCGTGCCGGACGGCGGCGCTCGGCGGTCATGTCGACCGTTGCGAGGATTGTGGCGAGACCCGCATTGCCTACAATTCCTGCCGCAATCGGCACTGCCCGAAGTGTCAGGGAAGTGCTGCCCGGCGCTGGCTCGAGGACCGGCAAGCCGATCTGCTGCCGGTGGAGTACTACCACGTGGTCTTCACGTTGCCGGCCCCGATCAGCTCGATCGCCTACACCAACAAGGAGCGCCTTTATGGACTGCTCTTCGATATCGTCGCCGAGACCCTGCGCACGATCGGCGCCGACCCCAAGCATCTCGGCGCCCGCATCGGCGCCACGCTCGTGCTGCACACCTGGGGCTCCCAGCTCACCCACCATCCGCATGTGCGCGGCATTGTCCCCGGCGGCGGTCTCGCACTGGATGCTGATCGGTGGGTTCCCTGCAGGCCCGGGTTCTTCCTGCCCGTGCGGGTGCTCTCACGCTTCTTCCGCCGCCGCTTCCTCGAAGAACTCCAACAGCTGTATCGCCGCGGCGAGCTGCGCTTCTTTGGCGAGCATGCCGAGCTCACCGATCCGGCCCGTTTCGCCGAGTGGCTCACACCACTCCGACAAGTCGAGTGGGTCATCTACGCCAAGCGTCCGTTCGCAGGTCCGGCCGCAGTGCTCGCCTATCTCTCCCGCTACACCCACCGCGTCGCCATCTCCAACAGCCGCCTGATCGCCCATGATGAGCGCGGCGTCACCTTCCGCTGGAAGGACTACCGGCAGAAGGGCCGCACGCGCTACAAGACCATGACGCTCGAGGCCCAGGAGTTCATGCGGCGCTTCCTGCTGCATGTCCTGCCGAACCGCTTCCATCGCATCCGTCACTACGGTTTGCTCGGCAACGCTCGTCGGGCGAGCCATCTGGCAACCGCGCGGGCGCTGCTCAACGCACCGCCTGCGCCGCCGATTTCCCCGGCAACTTCCCGCTCCGGCGACGTGGCCACGAGCAGGCCTTCCTCACCGCAGTCGTTGTGCGTCCAGCGAAGGCTGGCGCGTCCAGTGGGAGACAGTCCCACCGGGGTAAGAGTCGGAACCCCGTAGCTTGGGTAGCAGGATCAACAGGGATTGGGATTCTGAAGCCTACCGACAGGTGCCATCGCAGGATGGCAGCGAGTCACTCGGTTGTAACGTAAGTGAACGAGAGGTGGCCCCGAAACTTTGTAACCCTGGAGGCCGAGCTTTCAATGACTAGGCGAAGGCAGCATGACGGGCTCGCAAGCTGACTGAGGCGGGCGGTCACTCCAGCGGGGTGGTTATCGACGGCAGGGTGACACAGGACGCGCTGAGCAACTGGAGAGACCCGTCTCGGCCCGCTGTTGTGAGCAGTGGAAGCAGGTCGATCGTATAACCGGCAGCACCGGGAAGGCGATTCGATGTCGAGCGGGAGTCGGATGGGCTCATAGTAGCGATGAAGCGGAGTAATTTCCGCGGAGCGAAGGGGCCCTGGTGTGTGAGGTGCTTCCGGCAAGAGGGGAGGCAGGCGGGATGATAAAGACGCCGATTACCTTGCAGGACCTGAGACGGAAGCTGTATGTCAAGGCGAAGGCGGAACCGCAGTGGCGGTTCTGGGGGCTGTACGTTCACGTCTGCAAGATGGAGACGCTGCGTGCGGCGTACGAGATGGCCAAGTCCAATGAGGGTGCCCCCGGCTCTGACGGGGTGACCTTCGAGGCCATCGAGGCGCAGGGCGTGGAGGCCTTCCTCGGGCAGATCCAGAGTGAACTGCAGCGGCGCTGCTATGTACCGCAGCGGCCACGGCGGCAGGAAATTCCGAAAGAGGGCGGGACCAAGGTCCGCATTCTCTCGATTCCCAGCATTCGAGACCGCGTGGTACAGGGGGCGCTGAAGCTCATCATGGAGCCGGTCTTCGAGGCGGATTTCCAGCCGGGATCCTACGGCTATCGTCCGCGGCGGACGGCGCATGAAGCACTTGTTCGGGTCGCCGAAGCTATTGCGCTCGGCAAGACGCACGTGATCGATCTTGATCTGAAATCCTACTTCGATGGGGTCCGGCATCACCTGATCCTGGAGAAGGTAGCCAAGCGGATCAACGACGATGATGTGATGCACTTGCTGAAGCTGTTGCTGAAGGCGAACGGCAAGCGCGGGGTGGGACAGGGCTCGGTGCTCGCGCCATTGCTCAGCAACATCTACCTCAACGAGGTGGATCGGATGCTCGAGCGGGCGAAGGAGTACACCCGGTTCGGGCGGTACACCGGGATCGAGTACGCGCGTTTTGCGGACGATCTCGTGGTGCTGATCCATGCTCATCCCAGCAAGCGCTGGCTGCTCAAGGCGGTGGACACACGATTACGGCAGGAGCTCGCCAAACTCCAAGTCCAGATCAACGAGGAGAAGAGCCGCAAGGTCGATCTCGTCCGAGGCGAGAGCTTCGGGTTCCTGGGGTTCGACTTTCGCCGGGTGCTGAGCCTTCAGGGGCGATGGCGCCCGCAGTACACGCCGAAGCTGAAGAAGCGTACGGCGTTGCTCCGGCAGCTACGAGAGATCTTCTGGCGGTATCGATCCCAGCCTGTGCACGGGGTGGTGACCCTCATCAACCCGATCTTGCGGGGCTGGGTGAACTACTTTGCCATTGGACACTCGAGTCGCTGCTTTCAACTCGTCAAACGCTGGGTGGAATTGAAGGTCCGGCGCCATTTGCGGCGCGCCCGGAACCGTCGCGGGTTTGGGTGGCGGGAGTGGAGTACGGGGCGACTGTACGCTGCGTTTGGCCTGTTCAATGGCTATCACGTGCGTCGGGACCTACGTTGGGCACTCCGCGGCGGCCTGGTCTCATAACCCTTGACGTGAACCACACACGAGAGCGCAGTGCGATAACTCCGCACGCTGCGTTCGATGCGGCGGGGGCTGGCAACGAGGCTGGGTCACTCCCTGCCGGCGCGCCAGTCCCCGACCCTACCCCTATGCCGGCACTGCGGGGCAGCGATGATCGTCGTTGGCACGTTGTCGCCGCTGCCGCGCATCCGCGCTCCGCCAGGCTCGCCATGCTTCTCCTGAGCGTATCCGGCTCCGCTCTACTCAGGCCGCCGCGAGCTCCGTGCACGACGGCCCCCGAATCTATTGTCCTCGTCGCCACCGATGCGCCTTGGGCTCGATCAGGATCAGTCAAGAGGCACCAAGCGCGCATCATCGCGAGCCCTCGACTCGCGATTTCTCGGTCAGCCGTCCCCTCATACTGCACGATCTCGGCAACCGCGCGCCTTCAAACCCCCATAGCACCGCGCCCATACTGACCGCGTCAGTCACTCCCGCAGTTTCCTGCCTTGGGCGTTCTCCGACGCCCGCCCGTCATGCCGCGTCTCAACCGGACCCGACATCCCACGGGGCGAGCTTCGGAGAACGCTTAACATGAGCTGACGTAGTACATGCATAACGAGCCGCCGCATAGCGGACGCTCGGATTCGGCTCATTAAGGGATGAAGGGGTTGGAGGTCGATGCGTACTCGTCAGGTTGCGGCGGATTGGATCTTCAGTCGCATACCAAGTGCCCGCAGCACCTTTGTCAGCGTCGACAGTTCCGGGTTGCCCTCGGCGGAGAGCGATCGGTATAGCGCCTCGCGACTGATGCCCGTCTTGCGCGAAAGCTCCGACATTCCGCGCGCACGCGCGACGTCACCGAGCGCTGCAGCAAGTACGCGGGGGTCGTCTTCAGTGGCGGCGGCTTCCAGGTACGCAGCGATATCTGCTTCGTCGCGCAGATATTCGGACGCATCGAACCGCCGCACGCCGAGTCTGCGCGCGACCTTCGGGTTAATCTTCGTACTCATTTCGATCTCCTTGCCTTCTTCGCTCGATCAGCCGCTTTGAGCTCGCTTGCCATCTTGGCCGCTCGAGCAACGTCCTTCGCCTGTGTGGATTTATCGCCGCCGCCCAGCATGAGATATACCTTCTCGCCCGCGCGCATGTAGTACGCTCGATAGCCCGGTCCCACGTCGATTCGCAACTCCCACACGCCGGCCCCGACGGGCTTTACATCTCCCGAGTTGCCAAGCGCCAAGCGTGCCAGCCGTGTGAGAACGGCCGCGCGCCCGACCGGGTCCGACAGCGCTGCGAGCCAACGCGAAAACTCTGCCGTCTGGCGCACCTCGAACATACGCAGGATTGTAACTTATATATTACATATCGGCAATCGTAACCGCAGGGCGAGCGGAGCTCTCCGGGTCGTGCCGACGCACTGTGCGGAGCTCTTTACGTCCGATGGCGATCGGCCATGTGCGGCCCTTCGAAGCCAAGCGTATAGTCCCGCAAAGCGGCTGCTCGCCTTCAATGCATTTGCGTCGGCGGCTGGTTCCCAACATCACCGGGAGCGACTCGTCATGAGATTCCTGGCAACGCTAGTACTGCTGCTATCGAGCGGGATGTTCGTTTCGACCACCTTGGCCGCCAACGCACCCGATCGTCCTCCGGGCGTTGACGTGGACCATTGGGTCCTTCTCGGCGAGTCGATTGGTGTTGTCCTGACCACCGGAGAAGAGTCGCCGCCGGCGGACAAGGTGAATTCGTGGCGGTTGCCGGTCCCAGCGGACGGGCTAATCGCGCCGACGAGGCAGTTCGTAATTGATGCTGTCGAGCATGCCGAAGCACGAGAGCCGATCCATGGCTACCTCATGGTGAAATACGACGGCATTTGGCGGCGCCTGGTCGTTACGTCACCCTGAGGCCGGTGCTCGGTCGGCGAGCGGCGACTTCCAGCCGTCCGAGCACAGATTTGCCAGGGCGAAAAGCCGACGCTCAGAATATAGACGGTAATGACCGGGTCTTGGTGCACGGGCGATCGACAAGAAGCCGCGGATGTTAGGTAGGCATAAACCTGAATGCCATCCAGGACTGCTGGCGTTCGTGTGCGTGCTGCTGCTCGTGGCGCCGGCATCTAAAGCAACAGCGAGTGAATCCTCAAGGCGAATCTCCTCGGCAGACATTAATCAAGCCGTAATTTCTTCGCTGCCAACATTGAATGGGAAGACCGCTAGTGTCACTGTAAACCTGGATCTGACTCATCCCTTCGCGACGCGAACGCAATGGACGTTTGTGGCAGCAATGTTGCCCGGGTCGCATTTTGACGGCGCAGACACTCAGCCAGTTGACGGCGGCCCACTAGCGCAGTGTTTTGTTAATGGCGTGGCCTCACACTGCACATACGGAAAGAACGACGCGGACTCGTTTTCAACACCCATTGAACTCTATTCAGCCGAGGTAGTCTTTCGAGGAGCAAACAGCACTCGTCCACTTCTCATGATACAGACCGGAGGGGCGCATGGAGCCGACGGAGGCCATCATATTTATACCGAATTGTTTACCTATGACAGACGATTAAGCGAATTCAAATCTGTCTTTTCTAATGACACCGGTAGTAATAACAACCAGAGAACCAGATTCATCGCGGAAGGTGCACTTCGCGGAGACGTGATCGTCGACGAGCCGGACGGTTGTTGCTATCGGATTGAGGTGTATCGACTAGGAGCATCAGGACGCTACGCTTCTATTCTTGGCTATCGCAGCCACACCGTCTACGGGGATGGCAATCGGCTTTCGGTGTCTGACTCCGAGATGCCGGAAATCCTGCGGCGGCTAGGGTTGTGGCACGAGGGAGACCCGCTTCCTATCCCTCGCGAAGGATGTACTCCCGTCTTGCGCCGTGGAGAGGAATGGTGCCAATAGTCCCAAACCCTCAGCCGCGGTGACCGGAAGCGGTCATACGCGACGTCCGCTTGGGGTCGATTGCCGCCGGTTGTGGCTATCTCGCGGCTGGGGTTCCCGCCAAGCGGGACCACGATCCTGACGGGCCGTGCGCGCGGCTTGGCGCGAGGTCAACCGGGACCGTGCTCGGGTTCTTGGGGATCAGGCATCGGCATCGATGGCGACGGCGTCGCTAGGCCTCAACGGGCCTCAGGGTCGGGCGCTGGGTTGGGCACTTTGCAGCGAATCAATCCCGCGTCCGTTCCCTTCGGCAGAGCCCACACCAGCCAGCGTTGCTGGGAGGCGAGAACCATCAGAAACGCGAGGATCGAAAGCACGCCGAAGGCGGCGAAGCCGATCTGATAGCTCCCGGTCCCGTCTCTCGCGATCCCCATCACTACGGCGAGATAGAACCCTCCGATCCCTCCGGCGGCGCCGATGATTCCCGTCATGAGGCCGGTCGTATGCTTCCAGCGCAGTGGAACGAGCTGGAACGTTGCCCCATTTGCGAGCCCGAGGCAGGTGTAGAGCGCGAGCAGCAACGCAGTGCCGGCGGCGAGGGACGGCATCAGCACGGCGAACGCGAAGTCGCACGTCGCGATGCCCAGAAGCAGCGCGAGCAACGCCTTGACGCCCGAGACGCGATCCGCGACGAGGCCGCCGAGCGGGCGCACCATCGCCCCGGTGAGGGACATCGCAGCCATGAGGAGTCCGGCGCCCACCTTCGATACCTGATACTGCTCCGTGAGGAAGAGTGTGACGTAAGAGGACATACCGACGAAGCCGCCGAAGGTGACGCTGTAGACGAGCATCATGATCCAGGCGTCCCGTTCGCGCAGCACGGCCGAGTGCTTGCGCGGAAGCGCCGCGAGCGCCAGCAGCGCACCGAGTAACGGCAGCAGTAGCTCACCGGTTGTTCGGGACACGATCAGACCGGCGTTCGAGCCGAGGACCAGCGCTGTCAGGCCGATGAACACGACAGCGAATCCGGCAGATGCTCGAACGCGGTCTCCATGCTTGACGCTGCGGTCTTGAGCCCACGAATGGACGGCCACCGCCGCCAAGGCAAGCAGCGGTAATGATCCCGCCGTCGCGTATCGCCATCCGAGGTGCTGCGCAATCCTCGGAAATACGCCGCCGGCAAGCACGGCGCCGAGGTTGCCCGCCGCCGCAAGGCCGAGGACCAGGCCTTGCATGTTCGGCGGATAGCTGCTGCCTGCCATAGGTAGCGCGATTGCGAAGCTCGCTCCTCCCATTCCGAGGAACATCCCTAGAGTCAGCAGCAGCCCGTAGTCCGGTGCGACCGGCGAGAGGAGCACGATTGCGGGCACGGCCGAGAGCGCGATGCCGAGCAGAGCGAGCGGGCGCCCGTCGACGGCCTGAAAGAGATTGCCGAGCGTGATCCGGGCGACCGAAGCCGCCAGCACCGGCACCGAGACGAGAAATCCGGCCTCGACGGCGCTCAGGGAGAGATCCTTGGAGATGAAGGGCGCGAGCGGACCCCACATCACCCAGACCGTGAATCCGGTATCGAAATACAGAAAGCACGCGAGCAGGGACTTCCAGTTGCCACTGCCCAAGGACGCGATCAATCGGCGCATGTCACCTCAGGAGCCGGGCGGCCGTGATGATGCTCGGGCAACGGCCCGAGCTGGTTCATGTGGAATCCGAGCGTTGCAACGGTCGTGCCGGCTCGATTGGGGCGGCGCAGCGCTTGCGGGCATCGTCTTCTGCACAAGGGCTGTGCGGCCGCCGAGCGGGTTGCCCTAAGTGGGATCAACCACCTGGGCGGTTCACCGCGGCCGGTTGCCTAAGCCCTTGTTGCCGCGAGCCGCGCGCATGCGCGCTCGTGGCGCCTCTCTGGCATGGGCATTGCACCTGAGGAATCCATGGGTGCGATCGGGCCGTGGGGTTGATCGCGCCACGCGGATCCGACGTGGGGTCCGCGACGGCAGCGCCGCCGATCCGTGCAGCAGCCGCAGGGAAGGCGTGCACGAGGTCGGGCGGCTCTTTTTTTGGAAGACCGATGTGACAGAACCCGTTCACGGCGTCGTCGTCGTTGGCAATGGCATGGTTGGACAGCGCTTTCTCGAAGCGCTGGCGGCTTGCGGCAAGCCGCTCGCACTCACGGTGCTCGCCGAGGAGGGCCGGCCGGCTTACGACCGCGTGCAGCTCTCGAGCTTTTTCGGCGGCAAGACGGCCGAGGAGCTGTCGCTTGTTGCGCGCACCTTCTTCCGCGACCATGGGATCACATTGCATTTGAGCGAGCGTGCAACGCGCATCGACCGCGATTGCAAGCGCGTGCACACGGCCTCGGGTCGCGACCTGGGCTACGATTCGCTCGTCATCGCGACGGGCTCGTACCCGTTCGTTCCGCCGCTGCCCGGCCGCGACCGCCCCGGTTGTTTCGTTTATCGCACGATCGAGGACTTGGAGGCCATTCGCTCGGCGGCGCAAGGCGCGCGCTCGGGGGCCGTGATCGGCGGAGGACTGCTCGGACTCGAAGCCGCCAAAGCGCTGCGCGATCTCGGCCTCGAAACCCACGTCGTCGAGTTCGCCCCGCGACTCATGGCGCTCCAGCTCGACGAGCCGGGCGGAGCGCTGCTCCGGCGCAAGATCGAAGCACTCGGTGTACAGGTGCACACCGGGAAGAGCTCACGCGAGATCGTTCCCGGTGCTGCCGCGCGCCATCGCCTGCGTTTTGCCGACGGCGGACCGCTCGAGGTGGACCTGATCGTATTCTCCGCGGGGATCCGGCCGCGTGACGAGCTCGCCCGGGAGGCGGGGCTCGCAGTCGGTGAACGCGGCGGCATCGTGATCGACGAGACCTGCCGCACTTCCGATCCTTCGATCTTCGCGATCGGAGAATGTGCGCTCTGGAACGGCAGGATCTTCGGACTCGTCGCGCCGGGCTATCAGATGGCGGAGACGGCCGCGGCTCACATCGGAGCGGTCGCTGAGACGCCCGTCGCCCGCTTCAAGGGCTGCGATCTCAGCACCAAACTCAAGCTCCTGGGGATCGACGTGGCCTCCGTCGGCGACGCTCATGCGGCCACTCCGGGGGCGCGCTGCTATACGTTCATGGACGAGCGCCGCCAGGTCTACAAGAAGCTGGTGGTCGATGAGGACGGGCGACGACTGCTTGGGGGCGTGCTCGTCGGTGAGGCCGATAGCTTCGGGGCATGGGTACAGATGCTCCAGGGCGCACAGCCGCTACCCGAGCAACCCGAGAGCCTCATCCTGGGTGTGGCGGACGGTTCGCCGTCGAGGACCGGCGGCGCAGTGTTGGAGGCGGGCGCCCAGATCTGTTCCTGCAACAACGTGAGCAAGGCTGCCATCTGCGCCGCCATCGAGGGGGGCTGCACGACGCTCGGCGCGATCAAGTCGAAGACCAAGGCCTCGACCACCTGCGGCGGCTGCGCGCCACTCGTCGCGCAGATCCTCAAGATCGAGCTCAAACGCCGCGGCATCGCCGTGGACAGTCACCTCTGCGAGCACTTTGCCTACTCGCGCCAGCAGCTGTTTCATCTGGTGCGCGTCGGCGAGCTGCGGACTTTCGCCGGCGTGCTCGCCAAGCACGGCAAGGGGCGGGGCTGCGACATCTGCAAGCCTGCGGTCGCCTCGATTCTCGCGTCCTGCTGGAACGATTTCATTCTCTCCTCCGACAAGCAGCCGCTCCAAGACAGCAACGACTACTTTCTGGCGAACATTCAAAAGGATGGTACCTATTCCGTCGTCCCTCGCATTCCGGGCGGGGAGATCACGCCCGCGAAGTTGATCGCGATCGGTCGAGTCGCGACGACGTACGGTCTGTACACCAAGATCACCGGTGCGCAGCGTATCGACCTCCTCGGCGCCCGCGTCGATCAGCTGCCGCTCATCTGGAAGGATCTGATTGCGGCGGGATTCGAGTCGGGACACGCCTACGGCAAGGCGCTGCGTACGGTGAAGTCCTGTGTCGGATCCAGCTGGTGCCGTTACGGCGTGCAGGACAGCGTCGGACTCGCGATCGAGCTCGAGAATCGCTACAAGGGATTGCGCTCGCCACACAAGCTGAAGTTGGCCGTCTCAGGCTGCACGCGCGAGTGCGCGGAGGCGCAGGGCAAGGACGTCGGGGTCATCGCGACGGAGAAGGGATGGAACCTTTATGTGTGCGGCAACGGCGGAATGAAGCCGCGCCACGCGGAGCTGCTCGCCGCCGACCTCGACAAGGCGACGCTCATTCGCTACATCGACCGGTTCCTGATGTTCTACATCCGCACCGCCGATCGCCTGCAGCGCACGGCGGCCTGGCGCGACCATCTCGAAGGCGGCCTGGAATACCTCAAGCAGGTCGTTTGCAAAGACTCCCTCGGCATCGCGGCGGAGCTCGAAGCGGACATGGCACGAGTGATCGACGCTTACCGCTGCGAGTGGAGGGCGGCGGTCGAGAACCCCGAAACGCTCAAGCGCTTCCGTCACTTCGTGAACAGCGACGCCGCGGACGACAACGTGGTCTTCGTTCAAGAACGTGGCCAGATCCGGCCGGCCACCGCGACCGAACGGCGCGCGCAACGGGCGGCGCGCGAGGAAACCCCGGTATGAGCGTGAAATCGGAAACGCTTCAACCGCGGGGTTGGAGCTGCATCGGCAAGCTCTCCGATGTCCTGCCGGACTCCGGAGCATGCGCGCTCGTCAGCGGGCGCCAGATTGCCGTGTTTCGTCTGGACGAGCGGATATACGCCATCGACAACTTCGATCCGACGAGCGGAGCGAATGTTCTCTCGCGGGGGATCGTCGGGGACATCAAGGGCGAGTGTGTCGTCGCCTCGCCGCTCTACAAGCACCACTACGCCTTAGAGAGCGGTCGCTGCCTGGAAGATCCCACTCGATCGGTCAATGTGTATCCGGTTCGCATCGCCGATGGCCGGATATGGGTGAACCCCGAGCCGCAGCGGCGCGCATCCGCCGTTCGCCGGCGGCTCGTCGTCATCGGCAATGGCATGGTCGGCATGCGTGTGGTCGAGGAGTTGCTCGAGCTCGCGCCCGATGCGTACGAGATCACGGTGTTCGGGGCCGAGCCCCACCCCCACTACAACCGGATCCTGCTCTCGCCACTGCTTGCCGGCGAACGCCGGGTCGAGGAGATCATCCTGCATCCACCGGAGTGGTACGCCACTCAGGGCGTGATGCTCCACACGGGCGATCCGGTCGTCGCGATCGATCGGCGGCGACGCATCGTGAAATCGGCGGCCGGTCGCGAAGTGCCCTACGACCGGCTGCTGATCGCAACGGGATCGAGGCCGGTGGCGCTGCCGATCCCCGGAGCCGATCTTCCCGGGGTGGTGGCGTTCCGGGACCTCTGCGACGTGCAGTCGATGCTCGGCGCCGCCGAGCGCTACACGAAAGCGGCGGTGATCGGCGGGGGTCTGCTGGGCCTGGAGGCCGCCGATGCATTGACGCGGCGAGGGATGCACGTGACGGTCGTGCATCTGTTCGATGCGCTCATGGAGCGGCAGCTCGATGCCGCGGCTGCGGCCTTACTCAGGGCCTCGCTCGAGTCGCGGGGGCTGAAGTTCCACATGCCGGCGCGAACCGTGAGGGTGCTCGGGGAGGGGCGCGCCTGCGGCCTTGAATTCGCCGATGGAGGGACTCTCGAGGCCGACCTCGTCGTCATCGCGGCCGGGATCCAACCCAACATCGAGCTGGCGCGCCGCGCGGGAGTGCGCTGCGATCGCGGCATTCTCGTCGATGATACCTTGCAGACTTTCGACCCGAGCATCTACGCGGTCGGCGAGTGCGTTCAGCACCGCGATTGCACCTTCGGGCTGGTTGCGCCGCTCTGGGAGCAGGCGCGCGTCTGCGCCGTCCATCTCGCCGAGCTCGGGGTCTCGCGGTTCCGCGGCTCGGTCCCGGCGGCGCGACTGAAGGTGGCCGGTGTGGAGCTGTACTCGGCCGGAGATTTCGGTGCGGCGGAGGGCGGCGATGCGCTCGTTCTGCGCGACCTCAAGCGCCGGATCTACAAGCGGCTCGTCATTCGCGACCGGCGACTGCGCGGCATCCTCCTCTATGGCGATGTGCGGCACACCGACTGGTACTTCGATCTCCTGCGCAGTGGCCGAGACGTGACGGCACTCCGCGACACGTTGCTGTTCGGGCCGGGCGATGCGCTGCAGCCGGCCCATCCGGCCTGATGTCGAGCGCCGTTCGAACGACCTGTCCGTACTGCGGCGTCGGGTGCGGCGTCATCGCGCAGCGCTCCGGCGAGGGCTCGGTGGAGATCGCCGGTGACCCGCGCCATCCGGCGAACCTCGGGCGCCTCTGCTCGAAGGGTATGGCCCTGGCCGAGACCGTGGGGCTTCAGGGCCGGCTGCTCTTCCCCCAGATCCGCGGCCGGCGCGTGCGCTGGGATGAAGCGCTCGGCTACGTGAGCGCCGAATTTGGCCGCATCCTCTCGGCGCACGGTCCGCAAGCCCTCGCGTTCTACGTATCGGGTCAGCTCCTCACGGAGGACTACTACGTCGCGAACAAGCTGATGAAGGGGTTCATCGGCGGAGCGAACATCGACACCAACTCCCGCCTCTGCATGGCTTCTGCTGTGGCGGGCCACGTGCGCGCGTTCGGCGAAGACCTGGTGCCCGGGTGCTACGAGGACTTCGAGCTCGCGGATCTGATCGTGCTCGTAGGCTCGAACGCGGCCTGGTGCCATCCGATCCTGTTCCAGCGTATCGCGCAAGCGAAGGAGCGGCGCCCGGAGCTCAAAGTGATCGTGATCGACCCGCGCCGGACACCCACCTGCGACATCGCGGATCTGCATTTGCCGATTCGCCCGGGGACGGATGTCTGGCTGTTCAGCGGCCTGCTCGTATACCTGCACGCTCACGGCCGCGTCGACCTCGAGTTCGTGAGCGCCGCCACTGAAGGGGTTTCCGAGACGCTGCAGGTCGCGCAGGCCTCGACACCGGACGTCGAGGCGGTCGCGCGGGTCTGCGGCACCGAGGCTCGACGGAT
>JASHUC010000314.1 GCA_030040235.1 Gammaproteobacteria bacterium
CGCAAGCGGGGCTCGGGCGGCTCACTCGCTGGTTGACCGAGCGCGGAGCGAGCGTGCTCTCGGTTCGCACCGCCGGGCGGCTGCGCATCCCGATGAACCGCCCCTTCGTGGTGGATATCGCCGGACGCACCGAGCATGCCGTGCTCATCGCAACGGACCCGCGGGCAAGCGGTGACAGTCTCATGCTCACGGACATCGCCCAGGCTCAGGAATGGCTCGGGCTCGCCGGCCGGCTCTCGAGCATCGAACTCGAGGTGCCCTCGGGACCGCAGGCGAGTGCGGCGCTCGCTCGCCTGCGCTCGAGTCTGCCGCCGGGAGTCGAGCTCTCGGCCGCCGAGGAGCGCTCGCGCGCCAATCTCGACATGACCCGCGCCTTCACCACCGATCTCACCGCGATGAGCCTGCTCGCATCGCTCGTCGGCATGTTCCTGGTCTACAACGCGGTGAGCTTCGCCGTGCTGCAGCGCCGGAGGACCTTCGCGATGCTGCGCGCCCTCGGGGCGCGGCGCGGCGAGATTCTGCGCCTGGTGCTCGCCGAAGCCGCCGTTCTCGGGCTCGTGGGGGCGTTGTGCGGTCTTACCGCCGGCATCGTCCTCGGGCGCGGCCTCATTGCGCTGGTCGCGCGCACCATCAACGATCTGTACTTCGTGGTCGCGGTCGAGTCGGCCTCGATCTCGCCACGCGCCGCGCTCGCTGCGGTGTGCGCCGGAGTGCTCACCGCGCTCGTGGCCGCCGTGCTGCCGGCGTGGGAGGCGACGCGGGTGACTCCCCAGCTCGGCGTGCGCCGCTCGGTGCTCGAGTCGCGAGCGGCACAGCTCTCCCGATGGCTGCTCGCCGCGAGCGTGCTGCTCGCCGCCGCGGCCTTGGGCGTCGTCGCCGGATCGAGCCGCAGTCTGTTCGCGGGATTCACCGCGCTCTTGCTGCTGCTCCTCAGCGTCGCAGCGCTCACGCCCGCCGTCCTGAGGAGCACCGCGCGGCTTGCCGCGCGGCTCGTGGGTGGCGCTTCGCCCGTCGGGCGCCTGGCGTTCGCAGGGGTCGCGGCCTCGCTCAGCCGCACGGGCGTTGCAGTGGCGGCCCTCGCGCTGGCGATCGCCGCGATGATCGGTGTCTCGGTCATGGTCGAGAGCTTTCGCGAGTCCCTGAGCGAGTGGCTGACGCGCACCATGCGAGCGGACGTTTACGTGTCGGCGCCGGGTCCCGGATTCAGCCGGCCGGAGCGCCGGCTCGACCCGCGCGTCATCGCGGCGATCAGCGCGGTGCGCGGCGTCGCGCAGGTGAGCGCGGGGCGGGTGGTGCGCGTCGCCTCCTCGCGCGGTCCGCTGAGCCTCGATGCGGTCAGCCTCGCCCCACCCGCCTACGCGGGGTTCGACCTGATCGAAGGCGGCGCGGGCGTGTGGCCCGCTTTCGCGCGCGGGGCCGTCCTGCTTCCCGAGCCCGTCGCGTGGCGCTTTCAGCTGCACCTCGGCGACCGGTTGAGCCTCGATACGGCCCACGGGCCGAGATCCTTCGAGATCGCCGGGGTCTACCGCGAGTACGGCGGTGAGCGCGAGGGGGTGCTGATCGACCGGGCGATCTACCGCCGCGCCTGGGACGATGACGGCATCACCTCCCTCGGTCTGTATCTCGCATCCGGTGTCACGGCCGAGCGGATCATTCCGGCACTGCGCGCGGCTGCCGGTGCACGCCAGGCGCTGTTCATCGTCTCGAATGCGGATGTGCGCGCTCTCTCGATGAGCATCTTCGATCAGACCTTCGCCATTACCCGCGTTCTCGACTGGCTCGCGGCCGGGGTCGCGGCGATCGGTCTTGCGAGCAGCCTGCTCGCCTGGCAGCTCGAGCGCTCCGGCGAGCTCGCGGTGCTGCGCTCGCTCGGCCTCAAGCCGCGGGGCGTTGCGATGCTCGTCGAGGCTCAGACGACCTTCATGGGCCTCGTGGCGCTCGCCGCCGCCATTCCCGCAGGGCTGCTCGCCGCCGAATGGCTCGTGAGGGTGATCAACCGGCGCGCCTTCGGCTGGCAGATCGCCTTTCACCTGCGCGGCACCGAGCTCACCGACGCCCTCGTGCTCGCGCTCGCCGCAGCTCTTGCCGCGGGGCTCTACCCGGCCTGGCGCAGCGCGCGTATTCCGATCGCCACCGAGATCCGCGAGGAATGAGCGTGCGGGGCGTGAGCGGCGCGCTCCTGGTGCTCCTCGCCGCGGGCATCACGGCCTGCAGCGGCGTGAGCACTCCGGGGCCCGGCAACGCGGAGGTCAAAGCGGCAGGCTTCTCCAGCGCTCTGTCGCCCCTCGATGTGCTGCGCGGGGGCGGGGCCGGGAGTGATGAATCCGCGGAGGGCTTCGCACGGGCGCTCACGGTGCGTCCATTCGAGTTTCCGCAGGATCACGGCCCGCATCCGCAGTACCGCCACGAGTGGTGGTACCTGACCGGTCATCTGCGCGCGCGCGACGGGGCGCGCTTCGGGTTCGAGCTCACCTTCTTTCGCATGGCCCTCGCGCCACCGGGCACAGGCGCCGCGACGCTGCCGGCGGGGGAGAAGGCTGCCGCCAGCGCCGCTCCCGAATCGCGCTGGCGCACGAATCAGATCTATGCCGCACACTTCGCGCTCACCGATGTGGGCCGCCAGCAGTTTCACTCGGCCGGACGCTACGCCCGTGAGGCGCTCGGACTCGCCGGCGCGCAGGCCGCGCCGTTTCGCGTCTGGGTGCAGGACTGGTCGCTCGCGCAGCAGACCGGCGAGGGCGTGTGGATGCTCCGCGCGGGCGATGCCTCGTACGGATTGACGCTTCAACTGCGCGCGCTCGATGCGCCCGTTGCCAACGGTGATCACGGCCTCAGCGTCAAATCGGATGCTCCCGGCTCGGCGAGCTACTACTACTCGATTCCGCGGCTCGAGGTGCAGGGCGAGCTGCGGCGCGGGAGCCACACGCTCTCCGTGAGCGGGCTCGCGTGGCTCGATCGCGAATGGGGCAGCGGCTCGCTCGGACCCCGTGAGCAGGGCTGGGACTGGTTCGCGCTCCAGTTCACCGACGGTAGCGCACTCATGTTCTACAGCCTGCGCGACCAGCACGGGGCGCCCGATCCGTACAGCGCGGGGACCTGGCTCGCCGCCGATGGCACCACTCGCCCGCTCTCATCCCGGGAGGTGCGCATCGACGTACAGAGCCACTGGATGAGTCCGCGTCATACGCTTTATCCCTCGCGCTGGCGGGTGCGCGTGAGCGGCCTCGGAGTGGACGTCGAGCTCGCACCGGTTCTCGCCGGTCAGGAGCTCGATGCGGTTCCGCGCTACTGGGAGGGGGACGTGAACGTGACGAGCCGCGCCTCCGGGCGGGCCCTCGGGGAGGGTTACGTCGAGCTCGTCGGGTACGACTGAACGCCGCCCGCCAGGGGGCGCAAGGCGCCTCGTGATGAGCGACGCGTGACGGCCGTCACGTTTGTGATCCGACACGCCGCCCATCCGAGAGATCTGTCGCCATCTGAGCCGTCGTCGTCTTGCGACCTTCTGTATTCCTTCGGCGCGCGTCAATAATGGCCGAGCTTGCAGCCCGCGGGGGTCAGGGAGGTCATCATGCGATCGGCCGCTTGGTTGATGTTGACGGCGGCAGCCGCCGTCGGGGCGGCCGTCATCGGCGTCGAGCACAATCCTGTACGGACGCATCCGACCGGGATACCGGCGGGCGCGGCCCAGAACATCATCGTCAAGCTGCGTGCGACGAGCTCCACGCAGGCGACCGAACAGGAGCATCAAAGGGAGCAGCAGCGCATCGAGGCGCTTGCGGCGCGAACCGGCCTCGGGCTCGAAAGCTCGCGCGAGATCATGACCCGCCTGCACGTGATCCACGTACGGCCCGCGGGCCAAGGCGCCTCGATCGCGCAGACCATCGCGCGATTGCAGGCGGATCCGGATGTCGAGTACGCCGAGCCCGACCAGCGTCGCTACATTCACCAAGCACCCGATGACCCCCTGTACGACGGCAGCGAACAGGACGATGGCGCCGCTCTTCAGCAGTGGTACGAGCAGGCGCCCTTGCCGGGTGCGACCACGAGCGCGACACCGAGCGCGGTAGATGCCGCCGATGCCTGGAACGTCACGACCGGCAGCAATGCGATCGTCATCGCCGATATCGACAACGGAGTGAGGTTCGATCATCCCGACCTCCTTGGCGCCGGAACGGGCGCGACCGTTTCGGCCACGGCGACTCCGACGGGCCGGCTCTTGTCCGGCTACTGCTTCATCACCGATTCGTTCGTGGCGAACGGCATCGATTGCCCGGGTCCCGATGCCTCGGACCCCGGCGACTGGGTCACCAGCGCCGACCTGAGTAAGTCGGAATGCAGCGGCGAGTCGACGGCCGACAGTTCCTGGCATGGCACGCGCGTGGCCGGCATCCTTGGCGCACTCACCAACAATGCGACCGGCATGGCCGGCATGACGTGGAACACGTGGATCCTGCCCTTGCGCGCACTCGGGGTGTGCGGCGGCCAGGACTCCGACATCGAGACCGCGATGCTGTGGGCGGCGGGAGTCCAGGTGCAGGGTTATCCAACCAACCCGTACCCGGCGAAGATCATCAATATGAGCATCGGCGGCGCGAGCGCCTGCCCGAGCAGCTACCAGGACGTGATCAGCACATTGAGCGGAATGGGCGTACTCGTGGTGGTCTCCGCCGGGAACGAAGGCGGCCCGGTCGATGCGCCGGGGAACTGTCCCGGAGTGGTCGCGGTGGCGGGGTTGCGCGAAGCGGGCACGAAGGTGGGCTACAGCGACCTTGGAACACAGGTTGCGCTCTCCGCTCCGGCAGGCAACTGCGTCAACACGGCGGATAACGAGCCCTGTCTCTATTCCATCATCTCGGCGACGAATCTGGGCACGACGACGCCCGCTCAGAACGGCTACACGACCGATATCATCATCGACCAAAACCCGAGTCTGGGGACGAGCTTCTCGGCGCCCATCGTCTCGGGGATCGCCGCGCTGATGCTCGCGGTCAACGGCAATTTGACGCCGAGTCAGCTCACGACGCTTCTCGAGCAGAGCTCGACGCCGTTCCCGCAGACCTCGGAGGGGGAATCCTCTCAGCCACCGATGTGCCAAAACCCGACGACCTTCGGTGACGACACGGAGGATGTGGAGTGCATCTGTACGAATCCGAGTGCCAGTGTCCCGGTGACCTGCGGCTACGGGATGGCGAATGCCTCGGCGGCGGTCACCGCCGCGCTCGACCCTATTGCCGCGATCAGCGTGCAGACCACGACCGTGACGCCCGGCTCGCCCGTGACGCTCAGCGCATCAGGCAGCGGCGCAGCATGCGGCGACTCGATCGCGAGCTACGAGTGGTCGAGCAGCTCGAGCAGCGATCCGGTCAGCAGCAGCAGCGGGGCCACGACGGCGGTGAACGCGCCGACCAGCGGCACGGTTACGGTGACGCTCACCGTGACGGACAGCGCTGGCCACAGCAGCCGCGCAACGGCGAGCATCGACTCCACGAGTGCTGGCACGACGGCGCCCGCCAGTGCGGGGAGCACGGCATGCCTCACTCCGATCACGGTCGTGTCGGTGGCTCCGAACGGGCCGAGCGCCCCGGCCGGCGGCGATCCGGTCGCCTTCACGGCTTCCGTGGGGGACAACACCGACAGCGCAGTGACCTGGCAGGTCAACGGCGTCACCGGAGGGAGCACGCTCTATGGCACCATCTCGAGCTCCGGCCTGTATACGCCGCCTGCGACGCAGCCGGCATCGAACAACGTCACGGTGAGCGCAGTCTCCGTCGCAGACCCGACCCGCTCCGGCTGGACCCAGCTTACGATCACCGCGCAAGGCTCGGGCAGCAGCAGTAGCAGCAGCAGCAACAGCAGCAACAGCAGTAGTAGTAGCAGTAGTAGCAGCAACAGCAGTAGCAGCAGCAGTGCGAGCAGCAGCAGTACACAGAGCGGCAGTGGTTCGAGCGCCAGCCCCGTCGCTGGAAAGGGCGGCGGTGGCGGCCTGGACTGGGTTACCCTCTTGGCATGCGGGTTCCTCGTCGCCTTGCGCTCGCAGCGTCGGGCATGGTATCCGTCGGCTGGCGCTTTTTTGGGCCCTGCCGGTGCTCGCGGCCTGCGGGGTCGGCGCAGCGATTCCAGCGCGCGCCGCCAGCAGGTGCGCTGATTCCTGCTCGGTCCGGGTGATCGTCGCGTTCTCTCAAAATCAGGGCAGCCGTCCGAGCGAGCGCTTCCTGCGCAGCCTCGCACGTGCCGATCGGTTCACGCTGACCTTCTTGCGCACGGTAGGTCCCGGCTTGTACTTGTTGTCCCTGAGCGCCCCCGACCCGGATTGTCACGCCGCCCTCGAGCGCTTGCACCGGGACGCGCGAGTGCGTTCGGTCGACATCGACAGGAGACGTCGAGTCTCCTGAGAGGTGCGGCGCTCGACCGCCTTTTTTGAGCCGCCTTGCGCTCGTACGCGCCAGTCACCCCCGCAGCGCCCACTGCCAGGCAAGCGCCACCGCGCCGAGGGCGAGCCCACCGGCGAGCCATTGAGGCGTACGCTCCAGGGCGGCGCGCACCCTCGTCAGCGCCGCGAGCACGCCGAGCAGCCCCCCGGCCACAAACCCCGCGAGGTGCGCAAAGACATCCGTATGCTCACCTGCCGTGCCGAGCCAGCCGAGCAGTACCACCCCGGCGACGAGCGGGCTCAAACGCAGCGCCCAGTGCTGCGGCAAGCGCCGTCGCTCCTGCCAGGAGTAGGCCGCGAGGAGTCCCAGCGCCGCGAATACGGCGGTCGAGGCGCCCGCCGAGCGGTGGCCGGCAGGGGCGAGCCAGCCCTCGAGGAGGTTCGCCGCCGCAGCGCCGTTGACCACCAGAGCCCAGGCGACCCCGGCGCCGAGCAGGCGGCCCGCGAGGTAACCGAACCACGCTCCGGCGGCGAGGTTCGCCGCCAGATGCGCCGCATCGAGATGCAGCGTGAGCGCGGTCCATGCGCGCCACCACTCGCCGTGCCGAACCTGCGCGGCATCGAGGTCGCCCCGGTCGAACGCATCGAGCCGGAATAGCCCGCTGCCGACGGCATAGGCGATGGCGATCAGGACCGCGGCGTAGCAGGCGCACCCGACCCAGGCGTCCGCATGCAGGACGGGCGGCGCGACCATCGCCGCGGGCACGCGCGCGGCTTGCTTTTCCTCCTCATACTGACGGAGCTGAGCGCGCGCCTCGCGCTCGTCGCGGGAAGCGACCTGCAGCACGTAGTCTTCATCCTCGCGGGCGAGCTCGCTCGGGATGCCGACGGCGGTGAGCACGAAGGCACGCTCCTCGGCGAGCGCGCGCCGCCGGCAGCGATAAACTTCGATGGTCTCGCTCGGCATGGCGGCCGACTGTAGCGCGTCTCGCACGAATG
>JASHUC010000315.1 GCA_030040235.1 Gammaproteobacteria bacterium
GGCGTTTGGTCAGCTCGCGCCGAACGGACCGGGTGCCTCGCTCCTCGGCCTCGGCAGCGGGCTGAAGCCGGAGAAGTCCACCAACGAGAGCCTGGGGCTGGTGTTTCGTCCCCGCGAGGATCTATCCCTCACGCTCGACGCCTATCAGATCCAGGTCGACGACCGCATCGTCGGAGCGGGTCCCTTCTTCGGCACGATCTACGGCGTCCCTTATCCGGGCGCGGCGGACATCAACCTCGCCATTGCCGCGAGCGGCCTCAGTATCAATCCCGTCGTTCTCGCGACTGGAACGACGGGCATCGACATCTTCACGAACGGCATCAACACCCGCACGCGCGGCCTGGATCTCGCCCTCACGAGTCCCCAGGACTACCCCTTCGGGCACATCGACTGGTCGATCGGGGGCAGCTATAACTACACCTCGGTGACTCACGAGATCGCTTCCCCGCCCGCGCTCGGTGGACAGCCGCTCTTCGGGCCTACGACCATCTCCGACCTGACGACCGCGACCCCGAGACTCGTTTTGAACCTCGGCGCACGCTGGACGCTGAGCGAGTTCTACGTGGACCTTCACGAGATCATCTATGGACCGAGCTCCGAATGGGATAACGACGACGGAGACAACCCGACCGGCATTCCGGTCTACTACAAGGAAACGATCGGTACGATCCCGATCACGAATCTCGAGCTCGGCATTCACCTGAAAAAGTCGCTGACCCTTGCGATCGGCGCGTCGAATCTTTTCGACCGCTATCCGGAACAGATCAACCCGGCGTTGACCGCTGCGTATTTCGCGTACCAGGACAACTCCGGCGTGGACAAGTATCCCGACTTTTCCCCATTCGGCATCGACGGCGGCTTCTACTACGCGCGGATCGACTTCACCTTCTGATCGGGCGCCAACGCACCATGTTGATCCGACGCGCACCAGCGCGAGGCAATGCTCGCATCGAAGATCGTCACGCGCGTGTAGCTGAATAAATTTCATCCAGACCGCCGCAGGCGCGGCGAATATTGCGGAGGTAACATTCAAATATGTTCATCGCGCCTGCCGAACGTGCTCGGGTAACTCTGCAGGGGAGAATCTTGTGATGAGAAGTTCAATGACGAACGATTCCGCAACGACTCCATTGCTGACCGACGAAGCGAAGGACGACTTGCGCAGTCGCGGCTATTCACGCCGGGATCTGTTTCGCATCGCGGCTGTGTTCAGCGTGAGCGCCGCCGCCGCCACCGCGGGCCGGCCCGTGTGGGCATCCGCCGGCAGGCCCGACCCCGCCCCGAACGCCAAGGTGCGTATCGGCTCGAACGAGTGCTGGACGGGTCCGATGGGCCCGGGGAAAAAGGCGGCGGTGGAAATCCTCTCCGAATGCAACCGCTACGAGCCCGCCGACCAGCGGGACGAGTTCATCGAGACGGTGATGAAGCTCGATCGGGTGCCCTACGATCACGTCGCGCCCTGGCCAGGCTCGAGCGATCCGCTTTCGCGCTCGGTGGTCACCTTCTGCTCCCCGACCAGGGGACTCGTGACTGCAGATCCCACCTTCGAGCTGGCGGGCCGAACCGCGGAATGGCTGGGCGCTCCGGTCAAGCGCGTACCGCTCAAAGCCGATTACACACACGACGTCGAAGCGATGCTGGCCGCTGATCCGCACGCCGGCGTGTACTACATCTGCACACCCAACAACCCGACAGGCACGGTCACTCCGCTCGCAGACATCGAATGGCTGCTGGCCCACAAGCCCGCAGGGTCCATGGTGCTGATCGACGAGGCCTACACGCACTTCGCCGACGTCCCCACGGCCTCTTACCTCGTCGCCGCGGACAAGGACGTGATCCTGCTGCGCACGTTCTCGAAGATATTCGGCATGGCGGGTATGCGCATGGGCTTGAGCATGGCGCGCCCGGACATCCTCGCCAAGATGATGCGCTACGACGGCGGCATGCAATCGGGAGCGCTCCCGGTTCCCTCCCTCGTATGCGCCACGGCCAGCCTGACGTGCAGCGATCTGATCGTCGCGCGGAGGAAGGAAATGCGCGCCGCCCGTGCCATGACTTTCGAGCATCTCACGCGGCGCGAGCTGGCCTTCATCCCATCCAACGCGAACATGTTCATGATCGACTGGAAAACCAAGCCGGCGCACGTCATGCAGGCCGCCTTCCGCACCCAGAGCATCGAGATCGGCCGCTCCTGGCCCATCTGGCCGACCGCCTCGCGTGTGACGGTAGGCTCCATGGCGGAGATGGCCACCTTCTGCCAAGCGCTCGACAAGGTTTGGACCTGAAAGATCCCGCAAGATGAATATGCTCGCGTGGTTTCCCGAGGGGTTCTCACCCCAGGCGATTGTTGCGCTCCTCGCGATCCTCGGCGCTTCCGCTCTGATGAGCGGGCTGTCGGGATTTGGGTTCTCGGCGATCGGGGCACTGTGCCTGTGGCTATTGCCGCCCCACCTGGGTGTCCCCTTGTTGATGGGCCTGTCGGCGGCGAATCAACTCATGTCGATCGGAACATTGAAGGCCGACATGAAGCCGCTTCGGCAGTGGTGGCCCGCCGGTCCCGGACCTTATCTGCTGGGAGGCTTCCTCGGAGTGCCGGTCGGCCTGGCCATCCTGCATTCCCTGCCCACGTCCACATTGATGGCGGTTTTCGGAGCGTTCCTCGTGCTCTATGCGGCCTACTCCATACTCAAGCCCGAAAGCCTCCATGTCTCGACTCGCGGCGGCTGGCCGATGGCATCGCTCGTTGGAATGATCGGCGGTGTGATCGGAGGGTTCACCGCCTTTCCCGGGGCAGCGGTCGTCGTGTGGTGCGGACTCAAGCACCTGCCGAAGAGCGAATCGCGAGCCATCGTGCAGCCCTACATCCTCGCGCTGCAGCTCGTCTCGATCGGCATGCTGGCCCTCGAGCATCCGGAGACCTTCAGCCGCACCTATTGGACGCTGCTCCTCATCACTCTTCCCATCGTGCTGCCGGGCACACTGCTCGGTGTGTGGCTCTATCGCTCGCTCTCCGAGGTCAATTTCCGCCGAGTGGCATACTTCCTGCTCGGCACCTCGGGGATAGGATTGCTGGTAAAGGCAGCAGGGGCCATCGCCATGGTGGCGGCCGCGACCGGCGCGGCAGCGACCCTTCGGCTGCCGTGAACAAAAGGGCGCCCGCGACCGGCCCCGCGTCGCTGGTCCTTCGAACCACCTCGCTCGATGCGCAGCGCGCGGCCCGACAGGAGACGGGACGCCGCTGCGTCCAGCCTACCGCTCCGCCAGGGACAGCTCCTGGAGCTCCGAACGCGTGAGCTGCGCACGATAGACCGTCGTCAGCGTCGGACTGTCGACCCTCGCTACGGCCTGCGCAACCGCGTTTGCGTAGCAGTGCGCGAATCCCGGAGCCGTGGCGTAGGAACCTGTCAGCGTGCGTGGGCCGCAGACCTGACGAGCTGCGACCTCGATGCGGTCATAGAGCACCGTGGCATCGCTGAGCCGGTTCAGGTCGAGATCCCCGAACCGCACCTCCGTCCGATGTTGAGTCGCATCCGCAGCGTCCGCACGAGCCGCGGGCACACTCATCAAAGGAGCAAGTGCGGCTATGCTACATAGCAGCATTCCAGATCTGAGTGACATGGCAATCCCCTCTCGAGACTTGATCAGCCCCGGGGCGGCGTCGGAAGCGAAGTTTCACGATGCCACCCAGGGCCACCGCACTCTATCAGCGCCCAGTACGGTGCGCCACCTCGACGGATGCACCATCAAGGTGCGTCGCTTAACCCCTATCCGGAGGGCTTATCGGCCCCGGGGACGACCCGCCGTGCGGAGTTGATCACCACGTCCTCGAGCGGCGCATCGTCATAGCCCTTGCGACGACCGGTGCGCAGCGCCGCGATACGGTCGATCACGTCCATCCCGGAGGTCACGCGCCCGAAAACGGCGTACCCGTAGTTCCCGGGACGGTGATCGAGGAACGCATTGTCCGCGAGGTTGACGAAGAACTGCGAAGTTGCACTGTGGATGTCGTTGGTGCGCGCCATCGACAGCGTGCCGCGCAGGTTCTTCAGGCCGTTGTGCGCCTCGTTCTTCACCGGCTCGCGGG